>JAGBSR010000161.1 GCA_017631745.1 Clostridia bacterium
AATGCAGAATTCAGAATTGAGGTGGTCAGCAGAGCTGACATTGTAACCCCTCTGTCACTTCGTGACATCTCCCCTTTCAGGGGCGACAAGATAAAGTGCACCGTAAGTACATTGTATAAAGAGAGCAGTAACAACTTAAAGTCGTATAAAAAATCAAAAATAACAGCCCTAACTGTGCGATTATAAAAGATTAATAAAATCGACGGGGGTTGTTATTTAAACCCTACTAACTCTGCGGAAGAAACCTATAAATTTGATAAAACTTCACCCGCGACCGCAATTCTGCATTATGCATTTTGCATTCTGCATTATAATAAAATTAATTTCCCTCAGGAAAGGTCTGAAAATAAATGAAATATAACTATCATACACATACAAGCCGTTGCTTCCACGCAAGAGGCGCTGACGAGGAATATGTCCTCGCTGCCATTGAGGCAGGCTTTGACGAAATCGGCTTTGCTGACCACACACCCTGGAAGTTTGATACACAATTCGTTTCAAATATGCGAATGCACGAAAATCAGCTCAAGGATTACTGCGACAGCATTAAGTCTCTTCGTGAAAAATACAAAGACAAAATCAGCATAAAGCTCGGTCTCGAGTGCGAATATTTCAGCAAATATCTCCCCTGGCTCAGAAGTGTAATCAACGAGCACGAAATCGACTATATAATCCTCGGCCACCACTTTGCAACAGACGAGCCCGACGGCATATACAACGGCAGTCTCACCACTGCTGATGGCATTTACCGATACCGTGACGATGTGGTTGAGGCTATGGAAACGGGTCTTTTCAGCTATGTTGCTCACCCCGACTTATTTATGCGCGGCTATGATAAATTCGACGGGCACTGCCAAAAGGTTTCGGAGGATATCATCAACACCGCCATTAAAACAAATACTCCTCTTGAGTTTAATCTTCTGGGCATCAAGCACGGCATTACAGACGGCAAGCCCGGTTATCCCGATCCTGAATTCTGGAAAATAGCATCACAGCTCAAGCCCAAAGCACTCGTAGGCATTGATGCTCACGACCCCAAGGATTATCTTGAAAGCGACCACATCAAGCTCGGCTATGACACTCTCAGCTCCCTCGGACTCACCCCTGTTGAGTCTATCAGATTTTTCAGATAAACCACGGTACCCTGACTCATTCGGCAGGGTACTGTAATTTTATTTATCGGCAACGAAATGTAAATTTTTATCAAAACCAGTAAAATTATTGATTTTCTTTTATGCAAGTGATATAATGACAAGGATTACAAAATCCTTAGGAGAGGTGAATGACAAAATGGCAGAAACCAAAATTATTTGTCACAGAGGCGCTAACAAATACGCTCCTCAGAACACAATGCCTGCTTTCAGAAAGGCTACTGACCTTGGCGCAGAGGGCTTTGAAACAGACGTACATATCACTAAAGACGGTACTATTGTACTTTGCCATAACTACACTATCGACGAAACTTCAAGCGGTAACGGCAACATTTCCGATATGGTACTCTCACAGCTTAAGAGCTATGATTTCGGTTCATATTTCAGCCGTAAGTTCCAGGGCACAGAGATACCCACAATTGACGAATTCCTTGACTATGTTGCTCAGACAAACATCGAAGTTCTCAATATCGAAATCAAGTCACCAAAGGGTAAGCAGACCGCTATTGTGAGAAAGACTCTCAGAGCTGTCAAGGAGCACGACCTTATGGACAGACTCCTCATTTCATCTTTCGACCCGAAGCTTCTTGTTGAAGCAAAGCAGATAGACAAAAACTGCAAGACAGGCTTTCTCTATGCGCCAAACAGACTTATCACTGCGACAATGGCGTGGAGACCCGTTGAGTTCGCTCTGAGTATCGGCTGCGATGCACTTCATCCTCAGTTTATTTTTGTCAACGAAAACTACATCAAAAAGGCTCACGCTGCAGGCATCCAGGTCAATCCTTGGACAGTTGACAGCCCCATCATCATCGACAATCTTCTTCGTTGGGGTGCCGACGGCATCATCACCAACCTCCCCGATGTTGTTGGCGGCATGAGAAAGAGATATGAGGATTAATTGATTTTTACAGTAAAAAAGCTCTGTCGGCTGGCAGAGCTTTTTTGTATGTATCTGTTAAATTTGCTGTTGCTTTGTAACTTTTAATTTTCATCTTGACAAAAGCACTGCACTGTGATATTATACATAAGCACTTGAGGGTGTAGCTCAGTTGGTCAGAGTACTTGCTTGACATGCAAGGGGTCGGTGGTTCGAGCCCACTCATCCTCACCATAAAAATTGCTTGAAAACACTACGTTTTCAAGCGTTTTTTTATTTTGTCAGCATTACTATAAAAACTTGATAATACCTCAAAGTGTCAACAGATAAGAGAAAAAGTGTCAAAGTAAAGTCAAAAATCGTATTATAGTTTTTTATTAGTCATTATTTTTTTAATCTGCACCACATTTCTTGTGATCCTACATCACTTTAAAATAGTATTTATAAATAAAATTGTTGACTTGCAATGAAAACCGTGTTATAATAAACCGAACAAACTCACAGGAGGTATGTACGATGAAACGTATTAAGACAATGGAAACTAAAAATCTTTGCAATTCAGCAAAGAACGGCGGTTGCGGTGAATGCCAGACATCATGCCAGTCAGCATGCAAGACAAGCTGCGGTATCGCTAATCAGCAGTGCGAAAGCAAGAAGAAATAATTATTGATTTTTGAGATGTGCCGCCGACTTAAACTCGGTGGCATTTTTCCGTAATAAAGTTGTCAAATGTAAAATGAAAGGTAGACTAAAAATGATACATTCCTATAAACTGGGCGGTATGAATATCGTTCTTGACATATGTTCAGGTTCGGTACACGTTGTGGACGAAGTTGCCTATGATATAATTGGTCTTTATGAAAAGGAAGATAAAGATGACATAATCGCTCTTATGCTGGAAAAATATGCCGACAGAGAAGATGTTACAAAAGAAGAGCTTGAGCTTTGCTTTGAAGATATTGAAGAGCTTAAAAATGAGGGTAAACTTTTTTCAGAAGATGCTTTTGAGCCAATGGCAGGCGATCTTAAGAAAAAGAGTGCAGGTATTGTAAAGGCACTTTGTATGCATATTGCTCATACATGTAATCTTAACTGTTCTTATTGTTTTGCAAGTCAGGGCAAATACCACGGCGACAGAGCTATGATGAGTTTTGAGGTGGGCAAGCAGGCTTTTGATTTCCTTATTGCCAATTCAGGTACAAGAAGAAATCTTGAGGTTGACTTTTTCGGAGGTGAACCCCTGATGAATTTTGATGTGGTAAAAGAGCTTGTAGCTTATGCAAGAAGTATCGAAAAAGACCACGGTAAAAACTTCCGTTTTACTCTGACTACAAACGGTGTGCTCATTGATGACGATGTTATCGACTTTGCAAATAAAGAAATGAGCAACGTTGTATTAAGTCTTGACGGCAGAAAAGAAGTTCATGACCGTTTCCGTGTGGATTATAACGGAAAGGGCAGTTGGGAAAAGATTGTTCCCAAATTCCAGAAGCTCGTCAATGCCCGTGACGGGAAAAACTATTATATGAGAGGTACTTTCACCCATCATAATCCTGATTTCCTCGAAGATATAAAAGAGATGCTTTCTCTCGGATTTAAAGAACTCAGTATGGAACCTGTTGTATGTGCTGCAGATGACCCTTCTGCACTTACAGACGAAGATTTACCTGTAGTTATGAAGCAATATGAAGAACTTGCAGAACTTATGCTGAAAAAACACAAAGAAGGCGACGGCTTTACTTTCTATCACTATATGATTGACCTTAAAGGCGGACCTTGTATTTATAAGCGTATTTCAGGCTGCGGTTCAGGTACAGAATATATGGCTGTTACTCCATGGGGTGATCTTTATCCCTGCCATCAGTTTGTAGGTGAAGAAAAATACAGACTTGGTGATGTTTGGAAGGGTGTTACAAACACAGATATACAGAACGAGTTTGCAGAGTGCAATGTATATACCAGAGAAGAATGCCGAAAATGCTGGGCAAGACTTTACTGTTCAGGCGGTTGCGCAGCAAACGCATACCATGCAACGGGCAGCATTAAGGGCATCTATGCCACAGGCTGTGAACTTTTCAAAAAGAGAATGGAATGTGCTATAATGCTGGAAGTAGCCAAAACATTAGGTGAATAAAATGAAAACGCCTCTTAGTGATTTTCTCCAAAAATATTCGTCGGAAAATAAGGTGCGATTTCATATGCCGGGGCATAAGGGCAAAAACATAACCGGCACAGAAGAATTTGATATTACGGAAGTAGACGGAGCGGATGTTCTTTACAGTGCCTCGGGAGTAATAAAAGAGAGTATGGCTAATGCTGCCGCCCTTTTTGGTACGGCAAAAACTCTCTATAGTACCGAGGGTTCATCTCTTTCGATTCGCGCTATGGTTTATCTTTTGAAGCTTTATGCTCTTTCAAAAGGGGAAAAGCCTGAAATTCTTGCCTTTCGCAACGCACATAAATCTTTTATTACTGCCTGCGCACTTATGAATACGGAAATAACCTGGCTTTACGCAAGAGAGAATAAGGGTATTACCTGTTGCGATATTGACCCCGAAGAAATTAAAGAATATCTTGAAAAAAAAGATAAACTTCCCACAGCTCTTTATGTGACCTCGCCTGACTATCTCGGCAATATGGCAGATATAAAAGGTCTGAGTGAGCTTTGCCGTGAAAAGGGCATAATCCTTGCAGTGGATAATGCTCACGGTGCGTATCTGAATTTTCTTTCTGAAAATCAGCATCCCATATATCTTGGTGCAGATATATGCTGTGATTCGGCACATAAGACCCTGCCCGTACTTACAGGTGGTGGGTATCTGCATATTTCTGAAAAATCTCCTTTGCTTTTCAGAGAGAAGGCCGAATATGCGCTTTCACTTTTTGCGTCAACAAGTCCTTCTTATCTTATCCTGCGTTCACTTGACTTGGCAAACGGTTTGCTTGGTTCAGATTATGGGGATAAACTTTTCTCATTTATAGAAAGAGTAGAAAGATTAAAAGAATTTCTTGTTGAAAAAGGTTATTCTTTTGTCGGCAATGAGCCTTTGAAACTTACTTTTGAGACTAAAAAATATGGCTATAAAGGCACTGAATTTGCAGATTATCTTTTAAGTCAAAACATAGTATGTGAGTTTTCTGATGAAGATTACACGGTGATTATGATTACCCCTTTAAATTCCGAAGAAGAACTCGCGCGTCTTAAGAAAGCTCTGTCTGTTTTTCCGCCGAAAGAAAAACTCACAGATAAACCACCCCGTATAACATCACCCCAAAGAATTATACCTTTAGGTGAATGTATTTATATGACTACGGAAAAAATAAGCACAGAAATGGCTGTGGGCAGAATTTGTGGCACCGTAAATGTCAGCTGTCCCCCGGCTGTACCCATTGTTATTGCAGGTGAGAGAATAGGTGAAAGAGAAAAAGATCTTCTTATTTATTACGGTGTAAAAGAAATTGAAGTTATAACTGAATAAGGCTGAAAGAGACAAGTTTTTTATATTTGTCTCTTTTTGTATATTAAAATAAGGATAGCAAACTACTAGTCTGCTATCCTTTTCTTGTTTTGTTTTATTATATCGCTCGCCGCGAGGCATTCTTTTTTCTGGCACAAAAAAGAATCAAAAACACGCTGTTGTTTTTACCTGATTTACGCTTTTGCCTCACAGTACATACATCTGTAAACTCTGTTTTCCTTGTCTGTAAGAGTGAAAATCTGCTCGAGCTCCTGCTCGCAGGATGTGATGCATCTGGGGTTTTTGCAAGTAAGTACACCGTGAAGTGTCTCGGGAAGATCAACATTTCTCTTTTCTACGAGCTTGCCCTCGCGGATAACATCAATAGTTACACCGGGATCAATGTATCCGAGTGCTTCAAGATTGAGAGGAATGTCGCTGTCAATCTTGATGATGTCTTTTTTGCCCATCTTTTTGCTGCTTACATTCTTGATGATTGCAACACTGCATTCAAGCTTGTCAAAGCCTAAAAGCTTGTAAATTCTCATAGCATTGCCCGCTGTGATGTGGTCGATAACAACGCCGTCTTTAATAGAATCAATATTCATTTCTCTGCCTCCCTCTTATTCAGCCTTTAAGCCGAGAAGCTCCATAATAAGAGCCATTCTGATAAATTTACCGTTGAGTGCCTGCTCAAAATAGCAAGCTCTGGGGTCATCGTCAACATCAACGGAGATTTCGTTTACTCTTGGCAGGGGGTGAAGAATGATAAGGTCTTCTTTTGCAATCTTGAGCTTTTCAGCTGTAAGAATATAGCTGTCACGAAGTCTGATGTACTCTTCTTCGCTGAGGAAACGCTCCTTCTGTACTCGTGTCATATAGAGCACGTCAAGCTCGGGAAGCACCTCTTCAAGGTTATCTGTCTGCACATATTCGATACCCTGCTTTACAAGCACATCCTTTTTGATATATGAGGGAAGCTTGAGTTCATCCGGTGAGATAAGCACAATTTTGATGCCTGTGTAGCGAGCAAGAGCAGTGATAAGTGAGTGCACTGTTCTGCCGAACTTAAGGTCGCCGCAGAAGCCGATTGTGAAATCGCTGAGCTTACCCTTTTTACGGCTGATTGTAAGAAGGTCGGTAAGAGTCTGTGTGGGGTGGTTGTGACCGCCGTCACCTGCATTGATAACGGGAATCTTTGAGTTCATTGATGCAACAAGGGGTGCACCCTCTTTGGGGTGGCGCATTGCGATAATGTCTGCATAGCAGTTGACCATTTTTGTGGTATCGGCTACGCTTTCGCCCTTGGTTGCTGATGATGAGCCTGCATCTGAGAAGCCTAAAACGTGACCGCCGAGCTCATACATAGCAGCTTCAAAGCTGAGTCTTGTTCTTGTTGAGGGCTCGAAGAAAAGTGTTGCAAGCTTTTTGCCGTGGCAAACCTCGCTGTATTTCTTAGGGTTCGCAATGATATCGTTAGCTGTAGCGATAAGAGCATCGATTTCTTCTACTGATAAATCAAGAATATTAATTACACTTCTCATTAGTTGTTACCACCTATCCAGCTTTCGTCTGAGGGATTGTCTCTGAACTTAAGAAGACGAGCAATGTCTTCCTTTTCAATATAGCCTTCTTCAGCTGCAACCTCAGCAACTGCATCAAGGTTTGAAAGTGAGTAGTTGATTACATCAGCTGCTGCCATTCTGTCGATGCCCTTCTTCATACCGTATGTGAAGATGGAAGCAACACCGAGAACCTCTGCACCTGCTTCACGCAGTACCTCAACAACCTCAAGAACGCTGCCGCCTGTTGAAATAAGATCTTCAACAACTACAACCTTCTGACCCTTTTCGAGCTTGCCCTCGATCTGGTTACCTCTGCCGTGGTCCTTGTGACCGCTTCTTACATAGCCCATGGGGAGACCGAGAATGTGGCCTACGATAGCTGCGTGAGCGATACCTGCAGTTGATGTGCCCATAATAACTTCGCAGTCGGGATAGTACTTGAGGATAGTCTTTGCAAGACCTGTTTCTACGTCAGTACGAACTGCGGGTGATGTGAGTGTGAGTCTGTTGTCACAGTAGATGGGGCTCTTGATTCCGCTTGCCCAGGTAAAAGGCTGCTGGGGACGAAGGAATACAGCTCCGATTGAAAGTAAATCTTTTGCGATGAGTTTTTCCATTTTTATATCAATCCTTTCGGTTTTAGTTACATATTAAATTATTTTAAGTTTCTGCCTGAGGTTAGCAGGCGGCTCCACAGCCGAATGAAATTCGGCTCGAGGACGCCCTGCATGGCGTCCTCAGAAATCGCTTTGCGATTTCGTGGAGCC
>JAGBSR010000162.1 GCA_017631745.1 Clostridia bacterium
ACTATCAAAACAAGCGGTCACGCGGTGCTTCTCACAGGTGCTTACACTCAGAAGGACGGCACCAAGGTGTTGGTGGTATATGACTGCAACAACGCAGAGGATTACACCTCAAAGGCCTTTGAGCAGAGATTTTATATCGACCCAGATTTTACAACTCTGAAAAGGGGATATAAATATCCGGAAAATTGGTTTACGGAATACGGTGAGTTTAACTGGACAGATGATTACCGACACTTTGAAGCTTTTGATCTCTATGAAACAGGCAGTGTTTTACCCTGGTACTCACACTATTTCAGACAGCTGGGTAAGCTGGTTAAAACACTGTTTTCTTTAATCTGAGACAAAGGAGAACGAATATGAAAAAAGGAAAAAAGATACTTGCAGTTGTTGGCTGTGTTGCCCTGAGTGCTGCAATAGGCGCAGGGGCGTGGCTTGGTTATGTCCGTCAGGAATCGAAGAAGTATAATCTTATTACCCTCGACGAGCCCGATATAGCACCCGTTGCAACGCCTGCCGAGGAGTTTGATATTCAGCTAAGCGAAATTACAATGCACTATGCCGTTTACGGCGACGAGGGTTATCCTCTTATTCTGGTACACGGCAACGGCGGAAACAAGGAATCTCTGAAAGAAGCGGCAGGGTACCTGGCAAGTGACTATAAGGTTTATGTTATCGAAAGCAGATGCCACGGTCAGAGCAGTGACCCGGGCGTGATTTCATACGACCTTATGGCTAAGGATATAAAGGAGTTCATCGAGGCTCTCAATCTTAATAAGCCTTATCTTATGGGCCACAGCGACGGTGGTATCAATGCACTTACGGTGGCTTATACATATCCGGATTTGCTTGGCGGTTTTATCTCCTGCGGTGCCAACACCACGCCAGAGACATTCAAGCCATATTTCCCTCTCGGTGTTAAGATACTCAATATGACTAAACCAAACAAGCTCAACGATATGATGCTGACCTTGCCTCAGATAAATGCGGATTTACTTTCGCAGATCACTTGCCCTGCATATATAGTTGCAGGTGAGTATGACATTATGTGGCTGTCAGATACGGTGTTTATCCACGAGTGCATAGAGAACAGCAAGATTGCAATTATCAAGGGTGCGGATCATTCATCATATATTTCGCAAAACGGCAAGCAAGCTTATACACTGGCTAAGGAGTTTTTCGCTTCTTTGGAAAGTAAATAACATCTTATGCGCGGACTGTCCGAAAGGGCAGTCTTTTTATGTCTTTTTTACTGATTACTATTGACATTCGCACTTTAAAGTGATATTATATCTTCAACGCTTTAAAACTTTAAACTAAAAAGACGAAAAATCGAAAAAAACAAAGAAGTTTTTTGATAATCATTAGTTTAAAGAGTTAAAATTCTATATTAGAAATAATAAAACGAACTGCTGTTGTATAATAACTTTTAATCCTCTTTTGAGGATTAACTGTGTTTTCACAGCTATGAAAGGAAATGGATATGAAACATCAGATTTGGAATAAAGAAATGGAGTGTATGAAAAGAAGTGACCTTAAGGCACTCCAGCTTGAAAGATTAAAGGCTCTCGTAGATTACTGTGACAAAAACAGCAAGTTTTATCACGAGCGTTTTGAGAAAAACGGCATTACCGCAGACAAAATCAAAACCCTCTCAGATATACAGTATATACCCTATACAACAAAAGATGATCTTCGCGATACATATCCCTTCGGTATGCTCTCAGTACCCCAGAAAAAGATTGTACGCGTTCACGCTTCATCAGGCACAACAGGTAACCCCACAGTTGTAGCTTACACCAGAGAAGACCTCGATAATTGGGCTGAGCAGGTTGCAAGACTTGTTTATGCTGCAGGTACCACCGACGAAAGCATTGTTCAGATCTGCTTCGGCTATGGTATGTTCACAGGTGCTCTCGGTCTTCACTACGGTCTTGAAAGAATAGGTGCAACTGTAGTTCCCACTTCATCGGGTAACACAGAAAAGCAGCTTAAGTTTATGCGCGATTTCGGTACCGATACAATTGTTGCTACACCTTCATACTGCTTATATCTTGCAGAAAGCGCAAGAGAAAGAGGTATTGAATTCCCCATGGATTCATACAAGCTCAAGACAGGTCTTCTCGGCAGCGAGGGCTGCACACCTGAAATGAGAAAACAGATTGAAGAAAGCTGGGGCAACGGCTTCTTCTGTACCGACAACTACGGTATGAGTGAGCTCAACGGCCCGGGTATGTCGGGTGAATGTATGATGAGAGACGGACTTCATATCAACGAAGACCACTTCCTTTGCGAAATCATCGACCCGAAAACAGGTGAAGTTCTTCCTGAGGGCAGTGAGGGCGAAATGGTTGTTACAAACCTTACAAAAAGAGGTCTTCCTATTCTCAGATACAGAACTAAGGATATTACAAAAATCAATTACGAGCCTTGTGAATGCGGCAGAACAACTGCAAGAATGCACAAGATTATCGGCAGAAGTGACGATATGCTTAAAATCCGCGGCGTAAATGTATTCCCCTCACAGGTTGAATCTGCTCTTATCGGCATCAACTCAATCAGCCCCCACTATCAGCTTGTTGTCCGCCGTGAAGGCTTTGCAGATAATCTTGAAGTACGAGTTGAGCTTATCGATGCATCACTTCTTGAAAAATACAGCGAGCTTGAAAACCTCAGAAAGAATATCCACGACAGAATCAAAAATATTCTCGGCATCGAAATCAAGGTAAGCCTTGTTGAGCCTAAGACAATCGAAAGATTTACCGGTAAGGCTCAGAGAGTGCTGGACTTAAGAAATAAATAAGGAGACAGACAAAATGGATAAAGCACTTATGCTCGGTAACGAGGCTGTTGCAAGAGGTCTTTATGAAGCAGGCGTTACAGTCGTTTCTTCATACCCCGGCACACCCAGTACCGAAATCACAGAATATGTAACTAAATATAATGAAATATACAGCGAGTGGGCTCCCAACGAAAAGGTAGCATTTGAGGTTGCCTTCGGTGCTGCAACAGGCGGTGCAAGAAGCTTCTGCGCAATGAAGCACGTTGGTCTCAATGTTGCTGCCGACCCTCTTTACACTGCATCATATATCGGTGTAAACGGCGGTATGGTATGCGCTGTTGCCGATGACCCCGGTATGCACTCATCACAGAATGAGCAGGATTCACGTCACCATGCAATCGCATCAAAGACTCCTATGCTCGAGCCTTCAGATTCAGCTGAATGCTCAAGATTTACTTCACTTGCATACGAACTCTCAGAGAGATTTAATACACCTATGCTTCTTCGTCTTTCAACAAGAGTTTCACACGCCCGTTCACTCGTACCTCTCTCAGACAGAAACGAGGTAGGCGTTAAGGAATATAAAAAGGATGTTATGAAAAATGTTATGATGCCTGCTATGGCAAGAGGCGCTCATGTAAAAGTTGAGCAGAGACTTCTTGATATGGCAAAGTTCGCAGATACAGAAGCTGTGGAAATGGGTATCAACACTGTTGAATATAACGACACAAAAATCGGTATTATCGCTGCAGGTTCTTCATTCGTTTATGCTCACGAGGCTATGGGCGAAAATGCAAGCTACTTAAAGCTCGGTATGGTTAATCCTCTTCCCGTGGAGCTTATCAAGGAATTTGCTTCAAAGGTTGACGAGGTTATCGTAATCGAAGAGCTCGACGATATCATCGAAACACACTGCATCAAGCTCGGCATCAAGGTCAAGGGTAAGGAGCTTTTCTCAAAGCTCGGCGAATTCTCACAGGCTACAATTTCAGCTGTACTCAAAAACGATGAAGTCTCCTGCGAAACCTTCGATGAAGAAATTCCGCCCCGTCCTCCGGTGCTTTGCGCAGGCTGTCCTCACAGAGGTCTCTACTATGCGCTTAAGGGTATGGGTCTTTATGTCAGCGGTGACATCGGCTGTTATACCCTCGGTGCTCAGGCTCCTCTTTCAATGATGGATGCTTGTGTATGTATGGGTGCATCAATCAGCGGTCTTCACGGCTTCAATGTTGCAAGAGGCGAGGAGCAGGCTAAAAAGAGCATCGCAGTTATCGGTGACTCGACATTTATCCACTCAGGCATCACAGGTCTTATTGACATCGCATATAACAAGGGTTTCTCAACTGTTATTGTACTCGACAACTCAATCACAGGTATGACAGGCCATCAGAATAACCCTGCAAACGGTCTTACAATCAAGGGAGACCCCACAGTTGCAGTTAATCTTGAAGCTCTTGCAAGAGCAGTAGGCTTTAACAATGTTGTAGTTGTTGACCCCTTTGATATTGAAGGTACGAAGGCTGCAGTTAAAGCAGAACTTGAAAAGAAAGAGCCCTCACTTATTATTTCAAGACGCCCCTGCGCTCTTCTTAAGACAGTCAAGCACTCAGCTCCCGTTAAGGTTGATGCTGATAAGTGTATCGGCTGTAAGGCTTGCCTGAATGTAGGCTGTCCGGCTCTTTCACAGACAAAGAGAGAAAACGGCAAATATCTTGCTGTTATTGATAACACACAGTGTGTTGGCTGCGGTGTATGTGCATCAGCTTGTAAGTTCGGTGCAATTGAAAAAGGAGGTAAAGACTGATGGCAACTAAAAATATTCTTATAGTCGGTGTCGGCGGTCAGGGTACTCTTTTAGCATCAAAGCTTATGGGTAACTGCTTCCTCAAGGAAGGCTATGATGTAAAGGTAAGCGAAGTACACGGTATGAGCCAGAGAGGCGGCAGTGTTGTTACATATGTAAGATACGGCGAGAAGGTTTATTCGCCCGTTATCGAAAAGGGCGAAGCTGACATTATCATTTCATTTGAACAGCTTGAAAGCGCAAGATGGCTTCCTTATCTTAAAAAAGGCGGCGTGCTTATTTCAAGCACACAGAAAATCGATCCTATGCCCGTAATTATGGGCAAGGCCACATACCCCGAAGATATTCTTGCAAAGCTCGCAGAAAAAGACATCAAGCTTGTTGCTCTCGATGCTCTTTCACTTGCAATCCAGGCAGGTACTCCCAAATGTGCTAACATAGTTCTTCTCGGTGCTGCCGTTCAGTTCCTCGGTATTGATAAGGAAATGTGGGTAGATATCATCCGCTCAACAGTACCGCCTAAGACAATTGATATAAATCTTAAAGCTTTCGAGCTCGGATATAATGCAAACTGACCCCTCCGGGCGATGGTTCGCCCTGTTTATAAAAGAAAGGATATGATTCCAAATGCCAATCTTCAAACCTGAAATAGAATGCGCTTCAAGAACTTATCTTCACGCACTTCAGTCAGAAAGACTTGTAAAAATGGTAGAAAATGCTTATAACAATGTTCCTTTTTACAAGAAAAAGTTAGACGAAATGGGACTTAAGCCCGAGGATATCAAGTCAATCGATGATCTTCATAAGCTTCCCTTTACTGTAAAAACCGACCTTCGCGACAACTATCCTTTTGGCCTTTTCGCAAGACCTCAGAGCGATATTGTCCGTATCCACGCTTCATCAGGTACCACAGGTAAGGCTACCGTTGTAGGCTACACTCAGAATGATATTGATGTATGGTCAGACGGTGCTGCAAGAGCTATCAGTGCTGCAGGCGGTAAGAAAGACGATATTATCCATGTTTCATACGGCTACGGCCTTTTCACAGGCGGTCTCGGTCTTCACTACGGTGCTGAAAAGGTAGGTGCTACAGCTCTTCCTGTTTCATCAGGTAACACCAACCGTCAGATTCAGCTTCTTCAGGATTTCGGCTCTGATATTCTTTGCTGCACACCCTCGTATGCCATGTTTATCGGTGAAACTTTAAGAGATATGGGTATCGATCCCAAGAGTCTCAAGCTTCGTTCGGGTATATTCGGTGCTGAGCCTTGGACAGATGAAATGAGAAAAGAAATAGAAGAACTTCTCGATATCAAGGCTTATGACATCTACGGTCTTTCAGAAATTGCGGGTCCCGGTGTTGCATATAACTGTGAATGTCAGAACGGCCTTCACGTTTGCGAAGACTATTTCTATCCGGAAATCATCGACCCCGATACCCTTGAGGTTCTTCCCGACGGAGAATACGGTGAGCTTGTATTTACCTGCATCGGTAAAGAGGCTCTTCCACTTATCAGATACCGCACAAGAGACATCTGTGCGCTCACAAGAGAAAAGTGTGCTTGCGGCAGAACAACTGTCAGAATGGCTAAGCCTAAGGGCAGAAGCGACGATATGCTCATTATCCGCGGCGTAAATGTATTCCCCTCACAGGTTGAGCATGTTCTTCTTTCGCTTAATATGACACCAAACTATCTGATTATTGTTGACAGAAAGAATAATCTTGATATAATGGAAGTACAGGTAGAAATGATGCCTGATATGTTCTCAGATACAGTTAAATCTCTTGAAAACACAGAGAAGATGATCGAGGGCGCACTTCAGTCAACTCTCAACATCCACGCTAAGGTTCGCCTTATGGAGCCCGGTGCACTTCCAAGAAGTGAAGGCAAGGCAAAGAGAGTTATCGACAACAGAAAGTTTTAATTAAGCAAAGGAGAAAACATTATGATTATCAAGCAGATTTCAATTTTCGTTGAAAATAAGAAAGGCAGACTCGCTGAAATCACAGAAACAATTGCAAAGTCAGGTGCAAACATCAGAGCGCTTTCAATTGCTGATACAACAGATTTCGGTATTCTTCGCATAATCGTTGATAAAGCTGACGATGCAGCAGCAACCCTTAAAGAAGCAGGAATTACAGTTTCAGTGACAAATGTTATTGCAATCGGTATCGATGATACTCCCGGTGCTTTCTCAGTACCTATGAGAATTCTCTCAGATGCAGGTATCGATGTTGAATATATGTATGCTTTCATCACAAGAAAGAGCGAAAAGGCATATGTAATTCTTCGTGTAGCAGATAATGATACAGCTGCAAAGGTGCTTATGGATAAAGGTGTTGAGCTTCTTGACGAAGAAGGCTTCCACAGCTTAATGTAATTAATTCTTCAGCCGAGGGTACATCAGTACCTTCGGTTGTTTTGTTTTCTGAGGTGAAAATATGAGAAATATTACGATTGATACAAACAAGATATCACCTACCAACGGCGGCATTTTTGAGGGCTGGGGCACAAGTCTTTGTTGGTGGGCAAACAGAGTCGGCTTCAGCGAAAAGCTGACAAAAGACAGTGCAAGGCTTTTCTTTTCAAAAGAGGATGGCCTCGGTCTTAACATTATGAGATATAATATCGGAGGCGGTGACGACCCGACTCATAATCATATCAAACGCACGGATTCGGAAATGCCCGGCTGGTGGAAATATGACGAAGAGACTAAAAGCTTTATCTTCAACAGCGACACCGATAAAAATCAGCTTGCTGTTTTGTCTCAGGCTTATAAGGCATCGGCTGACGACGCTTATGTTGAGGCTTTTTCAAACTCTCCGCCATATTATATGACCGTCAGCGGCTGCAGCTCAGGAAGCAGAAGTGCTATTGCAACTAACCTGAAAAAATCTCAGGTTGTACCATTTGCCGAGTATCTTGCGATGGTCTGCGATTATATTCAGAATAATCATAAGATTAAAATCAAAAGCCTTGCAGCAATGAACGAGCCCTTCACAAATTATTGGCGATACTTCTCGGAAAAGCAGGAGGGCTGTCATATATCTCCCGGCAAAATGCAAAGCAGGGTACT
>JAGBSR010000163.1 GCA_017631745.1 Clostridia bacterium
CAAAGGCTCTCGAAGAGCTTGGCTGGAAGGCTGAGAGAGGCATCGAAGAGATGTGCGAAGACTCATGGAGATGGCAGAGCACAAACCCTGCAGGCTATCCCGACTAATTGAATGCAGAATGCATAATGCAAAATGCAGAATTGCGACAAACTTAAGGCGAGTAGGTTAAATCCTACCCGCCTTTTTTATTTGCAATATATGTCTGATGGTTTTATTGATACTGAGCTATAAAAAGGACGGGGGGCTGACGGAAAGCACCTCTGGTGCTTTCTGAGGACGCCATTATGGCGTCCTCTCGCCGCAAGCAGCGACGTCAGCCCCCACCCTCAGATTAAACCGCAAATTCAAAAGGCGAGGATAAATCCTCGCCTTAAATTATTATTCAGTTCTGAGTGCCTCAACGGGGTCTTTCTTAGCTGCAAGTGATGAAGGTACAAGACCTGCAATAAATGTAAGACCGACACTGATGCAGATAAGTGTGATTGCCACACCTGCAGGAAGCTGTGCTGCCGCATATGTGTTTGTAAGATGCTGAAGAATAAGGTTGATGGGAATCTCCAGCAGCAAGGTACTCACTATACCTATAACACCCGCGGCAAAGCCTATGGTTATGGTTTCAGCATTGAATACTCGTGATACGTCACCCTTTGATGCACCGATACTTCTGAGAATACCGATTTCCTTGGTTCTTTCAAGAACTGAGATGTAGGTGATGATACCGATCATAATTGATGAAACAACAAGTGAAATTGCAACGAATACAACAAGTACATAGGTAACGATATTAATAATCTGATTAACCGATGTCAGAAGTGCACCGACAGCGTCTGTGGGCTCAATCTGATATTCCTCGTGACCGTCTTCTGTCACCTTTTCATTGTAATAATCCACAAGTTCGAAAAGATCGTCCTTTGTATCAAATGTCTTTGCATAGAAATAAATTGATGTGGGTGAATCAATATCCTGGTAACCGAGGGTTGCCATTGTCTGATCATATGAGCATTTTGCATTCATACTGTCGATATAAGCCTGCTTGATTGCAATTACCTGCTCGTCGTTGAGATAACCTTCAACAAGCTTTTTCTGAAGCTCTGTGAGATTGCCGAGGTCAAATCCTGATGTAAGTGTGCTTGAAAGCATACTTGTGATATCCATCTCGCCGATATCAAATTCACCGAGAAGGCTCATAAAAGGTTCAAGATCAAGATATTTAAGATCTATCTGACTAAGGTCAATATCTTTGATATCAAAATCGTTGATTGAGTAATTTACAAACTCAAGACCCGAAAGCACATCTCTGCCGGGTGAAGCGAGCTGTTCTTTTACAACCTGAGAATTTTTTGCACCCTCAAGCACATATTCTTTAAGCTCAGCAGTATAACCGATATATCCGGTACCTACTGCAAGAAGATTGTCATCTCTGGGACGGATGATACCTACAATTTCAAGATCGAGACCGTTGTCAATTACCTTCTTGAGATAATCAGCATCGTTTCTATTATCCTTCCAGAGGCCTGTCTTTTTATCCTTAACCATATAGTCACTGTTAAGAACAAGCTTGAATTTGATATTGCAGAGCTCTTCATAGGTATATGAATCCTCAACTGCCTGATGCATACCGTCGCCTGAAAGAGAGGACATAATATCGCTGGTAAATTCACTCTGATCGCGAAGGCCGAGACCGTAAAGGATAAGCTCGTTGATTTCGTTGTTTACGTCTGTTACGAGAACTATTTCATTCTTTTCTGTTGGGAACTTACCGTGTACGAGAGTATACTGTGTATCCATAAGCTCTTCGCCGCCTACAACCTCATCCCATACGCTGAAGCCTGTACCGATAAAGCCCTCCATAAGGCTGAGCATTTCGCCCGCACCCATTGAATCAAGCAGGGTGCTGGGATTAACCTGATTGATGCCGTTTTCTGTGTCAGCTCTGTAAATATTGATAGGAGCTGTATATCTGTACTGGATATCATTGCAGGTTTCATCAAATGTTTCCTGATTATCCTCTATATACTTTTTAAAGGGCTTAAGGTTGTTTACATTTGATTTTGCGATAAAGTTATTGACCATCTCTGAAACCATTTCATTGACATAGACCTTTTCTCTGTCGTGGTCAAGGTCGCTTAACACCATACCCATACCCGTCATAGTATTCATCATACTCTCGATATCAAGAGACTCCTGCTCAATTGTTACAGGCATAGCCATAAGGGTATCGTTCTGCATTTTATCAACATAATTCTGTATACCTGTTGAAAGAGCCATAACGAGGGCAATACCGATAATACCGATGGAGCCAGCAAAGGCTGTGAGAATGGTTCTGCCCTTCTTGGTACCAAGGTTACGAAGGCTGAGACCGAAAGCTGTTGCAAAGCTCATAGAGGGCTTCTTACCCTTCTTGAGTTCTTCCTCTGCTTTTGATTTTTCGCTTTCTCTGTCTTCGTCGGTGGGTTCAAAGGGATTGCTGTCGTCTGTGATTTTACCGTCTTTGCATTTGATGATTCTGTTTGAATATTCATATGCAAGGTCAGGATTATGAGTAACCATAATTATAAGCTTATCCTTGGAAATCTCCTTGAGAAGCTCCATAATCTGAACGCTTGTTTCACTGTCAAGAGCACCTGTGGGCTCGTCGGCAAGAATAATGTCGGGGTTGTTGATAAGTGCACGCGCAATAGCAACTCTCTGCACCTGACCGCCTGACATCTGATTAGGCTTCTTGTATATGTGATTTCCGAGACCTACCTGTTCAAGAGCCTGAATAGCTCTCTCTTTTCTTTCTTTTTTAGTTACACCTGAGAGAGTGAGAGCCAGCTCAACATTGGCAAGAATATTCTGATGAGGAATAAGATTATAGTTCTGGAAAACGAAACCGATTGAATGGTTTCTGTATGTATCCCAGTTTTCGTCGGTGAAGGTCTTGGTTGACTTGCCGTTGATAATAAGGTCACCGTCTGTATAGATATCAAGACCGCCGATGATATTGAGCATAGTTGTCTTACCGCAGCCCGAGGGACCGAGAATAGAAACAAATTCACTTTCTCTGAAGTTAATGTTTACATTACTCAATGCTCTGACGGTGGTGTCGCCTGTGATGTAATCTTTGCATATATCTTTTAACACCAGCATGGTTTATACCTCCTGAGTAGTATTCTTTTTATTTTTAAGCTTTGTGAGGTTTCTTTCAATGAAACGGTTTATTCTGACTCGTTCCTTTATATATATAAGCTCTGCGAGAGCAATCAACAGCATAAGGAAATATATTCCTGTGCCGTCAAATCTGCTTTCGGGCTTATATATAATAGTGGGCATATACTCCTCTTCCTGAGTTTCTTCAACAATAGGTCTTTCTCTGAAAAAGAGCTTATATATCCACTCAACAGTTTCGTCAACTGTCATATTGTTAATATCTTCGCTGATACCTCCGACAAAGCCTGAAACCATCTGATTGTCACCTGCACTGCTCATAAGAGTGCCGAGTATATCGGTTTCGGGGTTTTTGAGCATCTGCGCGATATATCTCATAAGAGAAACCATTATAGCAGTCTGATCAGCCTTGATATATGTAACATCTGCAAACTCACCGCCGACTGTTCTCTTGCTCTTGACTGTAACAGCCTGACCCATTTTTGCATATTCATTTATATCAAAGCCGCTGATGTCAATACCGAATTCGTTATCCTTGAGCATATCCTTAAGAATGCTTTCAAGGTCAATTTCAACCATATCTGACATATCGAGCATATCTTCCATACCCAGCTCTTTCAGAAGCACCGTAAAGGGATAAAGGAGATTTTCGATGCAAGTCTGAATACCGCCGCTGTTTATGAAGTAAAGAAGATTTGGAAGAAGAGCAGTAACTGTATAAACAGGCTTATCGAGGATTCTGTCAATAAGATTTACAACTGTTTTAACTAAAGCCTCTGTGCCCTTACCCTTAGCCGATGCTTTCTTATATTCTTCATATGTCGGTATGCTGTCGCTGTCACAGCCGAAAGCTTCAAGCAGAGGAATAACTGCTGTATTGTAGCCATTGCTGCCGTAAATATCAATACAGCCGAGAATTTCTGTTTTACCCTCGCAAAGAAGCATTGCGATTATATCTTCCATAGGTCTGAGAGCTGCACATAAAGCCTTGATAAAGCCGCTCTTGTCTCCGTTTTTAAAGCCCCATGTAAGAGTATTTACATTTACCTTTTTCCAGGATGCTGCCTTTGAAAGAGCGTATCTTGTATTTGAAAAGTGGGCTTGTGTAAGCTCATTGGCAAGAGCTGCGGGAGTAATGTCAAGTCCGACTATCGCACCGACCGCCTGCAATTCCTCACCTGAAAGCATTCCGTAGATTTCACATACAAGAGTGCTTACAAGCTTGTTTGAATATATTTCGGGAACCAGGGCCTCTTTTACGGTTTTGTATTCACCGCCCTCAGCAACAAACTGATTGAGAAGCTCATCGATGCCGTCAACCACTCTTTGGAATTTATCCTTTGAAAGATTTGTTGTGTAGCTTGCACTTATAGGCTCAAAAGCCGCAAAGCTCCATTTATAATCGTTGAACTCGCCCTTATCGTCGTTGAGAAGTCTGACAACAAGCTCAATTATGTCATCGGTTTCCTTCGCCATAAGATTATCAATAACCTTTGCCATATCGGCAGTGTCCTCACCGAGAAAATCTTTAAGGGCATCTTTGTTGATTTTTGCTGTATCTATAAGCCATCTCATAAGTACGGTAAAGGTTGCCGCCTTATCACTGACAACCGTACCGTCAGCACCTGCTGTGCCGCAGGATACAAGCTCCTGAAGATTGATTTCTGCTATTTCAAGACCTGTTGATGAGAGGATGTCGTTGAAATTGAGAGTGAAATTCTGTGTGAAAGACTCACTGTCCTGAATAAATGAGAGAATATTTTCAACCTTGATAAAAGTTGAAATGCTGAAGAACTGAAGCTTGAGAGGCTCGACAAGAGTTGCAACTGCCTCATCAAGACCGCCCTCTTCAAGGAAATAGGCAATACCCGGAAGAATATCTGTCAGCACATCACAGGGTGCATCGAGCACTCTTTCAACGAGAAGAAAAACATCGCCCATTATGTTTTCAAGCATTGAATTTCTGTTTTCTTTGGCCTCGGCATAAAAAACAGCACTGTCGGTTATGCTTTCACAGCCGAGAGATTTAAGTGTAGGGATGATTGCTGTTTCATATCCCTTGGCACCCTCAAAGCCGATAATGGCATTGATTGAATATCTGCCGGCGCAAAGAAGCGCATAAAGAATATCGTTAAAAGGAGAAAGAACACAGGCAGCTGCTTTAATAAAGCTCTGCTTATCGCTCACCTTCCAGGTCGCTCCGCTTAAATCTGCCTCGCTCCATTTTTCATATCCGCTGAGCTTTTCCTGCACCTGCGGATATGCACCGAGATGTGAAGCCACACCCTTAACGGAAACATCAAGACCTACTGATGATATACTTTCAGCATTAGCTTCAACAGCCGAATACACGCCTATTGTGAGAGCAGATAACACCTCATCGGTATAAAGCTCAGGCAGAATCATATCTTTAAGAGAGCCTTGCTCTGTGGTTTCGGCAAGAGTCTCAATAAGGATATCGGTTTTATATATTGTTGCCGAAATCTGCTGCTTCGTTACACCCTCAGGGTATGTAACGGCTGAAGCACAAGGCGCGATACTGAGCACCAGCAAAACAAGCACTGTCAGCAGACAGGTGATTTTCTTTCCTTTTCTTATCATATTGTTTATTCCGCCTTTTCCGTTAATCTGTGGTTTCGTCTATGTTGTTTGAAATATCTGATATCTTCTTTATAATTCTCAGAAGCTCGTGAATATCTTCTTCGCCGAGATATTCCACAAGCACAAGAGCATTTTTTATCGCCTCTTCGCGGTATCGGAGATATTGCATTGAGCCCTCGCTTGTAAGAATTATGGTAGATGTTCTTCTGTCATCTTCATTCTGTATTTTTTCCACGAAGCCCTTCGCCTCAAGTGTTTTAACAAGAGCAGAAAGTCTCGCGGGAGTAAAATCGAAATACTGGGTGATTTCTCTTGCGGTACCCTGACCGCCGAGGCTGTTGAGGATTGACATAAGCATATTTTCGCCCTTGAGAGAGAACTTGAGTTTATCAAAAAGCATCTCAATATTAATACTGTCAAAGGTTTCAAGAACTCTGCCGATTAAGATTTCGTTACCTGTCATTTTAAAGCCTCCTTAAGTAAAAATCGCACTATTCACCATTATAGTTAATAGTGTGTACTAATATACCATATACGCTTATGCAAGTCAATAAACAAACTATTAAATAGAAACTGTTTGCACAAAAACAATGTTCTGTTTTTATTGGAAATGCTTAAACAATATGTTAATTTTTCATAATTTACCATTGTTACTTTTATATATTACAACGACAAGTATAAAAGAACCTTAAATCATTTTAACACTATTAACATTTTAAAAACTCATGTTTTACCGCCGATATTATTGACAAAATTTTTCTTCGGAGATATAATATAAAGAAACAATGTTAGCCAACTAACAGTTCGTAAACTAACAATAAAGTCAGGAGGTAGCTATGCACCGGAAATTAGGCTTTGAAATTCATCGCTCATCAAGGCTTGTCAAACGATATATGGATAATGATGCCACGAAGCTTTATGTCGACAAAATGACAGGCACCCACGGTTGGGCAATAGGATATTTCTATCATAACAAAGACTGTGATATTTTCCAGAAGGATTTTGAGCAGCAGTTCAATATCCGTCGCTCAACAGCAAGCAACATTCTTGCTCTTATGGAAAAAAACGGTCTCATAACACGCGAAAGCGTACCCTATGATGCGAGACTTAAAAAAATTACTCTGACCCGCAAGGCTATTGAAATTCATCACACAGTTGAAAGCTCTTTTGAAAAGCTTGAAGACACAATGCACGAGGGAATCACTCCCGAAGAGCTTGAGGTGTTTTACAGAGTGCTTGACAAAATTAACAGCAATTTAGAAAGGATTGATACGGACAATGATTAAACGGCTCAGTAAATGTATCAGAGAATATAAGCTTCCCTCTATCCTTGCACCCATTTTCATTGCAATGGAGGTAATTCTAGAGGTTTTCATTCCTAAGATAATGGGTAAGCTTATGGATAACGGCATAGAGAAAGGTGACGTTTCCTATGTTTTGAAAGCAGGTGTACTTCTTGTAGTGCTGTGCTCGCTGAGTCTTCTCAGCGGCGTTGCTTCGGGTACTGCTGCCGCAAAAGCAAGCTCAGGCTTTGCAAAAAACTTAAGACACGACATGTATCACAATGTGCAGAACTTCTCTTTTGCAAGTATTGATAAATTTTCAACCTCGGGTCTTGTTACAAGACTTACCACCGATGTTACCAATCTGCAGAACTCATATCAGATGATAATCAGAATAGCCGTGCGCTCGCCTGCAATGCTGATTTTCTCGCTGACAATGGCTCTGAGCATCAATGCAAAAATCAGTATGATTTTCCTTTGTGTCATCCCTATTCTCGCACTTGGTCTCGGTCTTATTATTTCCAAGGCTCATCCTATTTTCAAAAGAGTATTCAAAACCTATGACAAGCTCAATACCGTTGTAAACGAAAACCTCCACGGTATAAGAGTTGTAAAATCCTTTGTAAGAGAAGATGAGGAGAAAAAGAAGTTCAAGGGTGTTTCCGGCACTATCTTTTCCGACACGAAAAAAGCCGAGGGCTTTTTGGCGTTCAATGCACCTCTTATGCAGTTCAGCTCATACCTTTGCATGCTTCTTATTGCCTGGTTCGGTGCAAAGCTTATTATCGGCTCAGGCTCTGCTGAAATGACAACGGGCGATCTCTTCTCCGTTATTACCTACACAATGCAGATCCTCTCCACTCTTATGATGCTTTCAATGATTTTCGTTATGCTCACTATGTCCAAAGCATCAGGCGAAAGAGTCTGCGAGGTTCTCAATGAGGTCACCGACCTTCATAACCCCGAAAACCCCGTTAAAGAAGTTAAAGACGGCAGCATCGTCTTTGAAAATGCCGGCTTCAGCTATTCAAAAAGCAAAGACAATCTCTGTCTGAAAAATGTAAATCTCTCAATCAAATCAGGTGAAACTGTCGGCATCATCGGCTCAACAGGCTCATCAAAAACTTCATTTGTGCAGCTTATCCCCCGCCTTTATGATGTAACAGAAGGCTCGGTAAAGGTTGGCGGTGTTGATGTAAGAGATTACGACCTTGACACACTGAGAAATCAGGTTGCAATGGTGCTTCAGAAAAATGTTCTCTTCTCGGGCACTATAAAGGATAATCTTCGTTGGGGCAATGAAAATGCCACAGAGGAAGAAATGATTGAAGCTTGCAAGCTCGCTCAGGCTCATCCCTTCATCAGTGAAATGCCCGATGGCTACGACACATATATCGAGCAGGGCGGTACCAATGTATCTGGCGGTCAGAAGCAGAGAATCTGTATTGCCCGTTCACTGCTGAAAAAGCCGAAGATTCTCATTCTCGACGACTCTACAAGTGCAGTAGACACCAAAACCGATACCCTTATCAGAATGGCCTTCAAGCAGTACATCCCCGAAACCACAAAAATAATTATTGCTCAGAGAATCTCATCTATTCAGGATGCAGATAAAATCATCGTTCTCGACGGCGGTGAGGTCAGTGCATTCGGCACTCACGACGAGCTTATGAAAACAAGCGAAATCTATCAGGAAGTATATAACTCACAGGTGAAAGGAGGCAGTGACGATGAATAATCATCCCCCGAAGAAACCCGTCAATATGACTCCACCACCCCGACCCGGCGGCCCCGGCAGAGGCGCACCAATGAGAATACCCGGGCAGAAAATGGACTTCAAGGTTCTTGCAAGAGTTTTCGGATATGTAGGTGCAAAATACAAGCTGCTTATGCTGTTGGTTGTCTGCTGTATTTTTGCTTCAAGCATCGCCAATGTTTTCTCGTCGCTTTTCCTCGGCTCACTTATTGATGAGCACATAAAGCCTATGCTTGACAGCGGCAGCACAGACTTCGTACCCTTGCTGACAATGCTTCTTAAGATGGCAGGCATTTTCCTTATAGGTATCGTTTCAACCTATACCTACAACAGGATTATGGTTACTGTATCACAGGGCGTGCTCAAGACTATCCGTGACGATATGTTCACTCATATGCAGTCTTTGCCCATTAAATATTTCGATACCAACAGCCACGGCGATATTATGAGCCGTTACACCAATGATATTGATACCCTGCGTCAGATGATAAGCCAGACTATCCCTCAGATTATCTCATCGGCTGTTACTATTGTCTCCACTTTTGCTGCTATGATTTCGCTGAGTATTCCTCTTACGGTTGTGGTTGTTGTCTGTATCTTCATTATGATGATTTTTACAGGTAAAATTGCAGGCAACTCAGGAAAATTTTTCCTTAAACAGCAGGAATCTCTCGGCGACATCAACGGCTATATCGAAGAAATGATTACAGGCCAGAAGGTAATCAAGGTTTTCTGCCACGAAACAAAAGCAAAAGAAGGCTTTGACAAAAAAAATGAAGAGCTCTTCCGCAATGCATATTCAGCAAATAAATTTGTCAATATGCTCGGACCTATCAACAATAACCTCGGCCATCTTCAGTATGTAATAGTAGCTGTTATAGGCTGTTTCCTTGCAGTTATTACCTCAACGGGTGCAATACCCGAAAGCGGCATCCTTTCAATTTTTGCCGCATCTCTCGGTACCGTTGCGTCGTTTCTTCAGCTTTCCAAGAGCTTCACAATGCCCGTTAATATGATTTCTCAGCAGCTCAACAGTGTGGTTATGGCTATGGCTGGTGCACAAAGAATTTTCGCTCTTCTTGATGAAGAAAAAGAAAAAGACGAGGGCTATGTTACTCTTGTCAATGCTAAAATCGACTCTGACGGCAACATCACCGAAACTCCCGAGCATACAGGCATATGGGCGTGGAAACACCCCCATGAAGACGGTACAACAACATATACAAAGCTTCAGGGCGAGGTAAGATTTTTCGATGTGGACTTCGGCTATAACGAAGAAAAGATTGTTCTTCACAACATCACACTTTATGCAGAGCCCGGTCAGAAGGTTGCTTTCGTCGGTGCAACGGGTGCAGGTAAAACAACTATCACAAACCTTATCAACCGCTTCTACGACATTGCAGACGGCAAAATAAGATACGACGGCATCAACATCAACAAAATCAAAAAAGCTGACCTCCGCCGTTCCCTTGGCATTGTTCTTCAGGACACCAATCTCTTTACAGGTACCGTTATGGAAAACATCCGCTACGGCAACCTTGATGCAACCGATGAGCAGGTTATTGAAGCGGCAAAGCTTGCCAATGCCCACTCATTTATCAGCCGTCTTCCGGAGGGCTACAACACAATGCTCACAGGCAACGGTGCAAATCTATCACAAGGTCAGAGGCAGCTTATCTCAATCGCAAGAGCCGCTGTTGCAGACCCGCCGGTTATGATTCTTGATGAGGCTACATCATCCATCGATACAAGAACAGAGTCTCTTGTGCAAAAAGGTATGGATGCACTTATGCACGGCAGAACTGTTTTCGTAATTGCTCACCGTCTCTCAACTGTTCGCAATTCAGATGTTATTATGGTGCTCGAGCACGGCGTGATTATTGAGCGCGGTACTCACGAAGACCTCATAGCTAAAAAAGGCAAGTATTATCAGCTCTACACCGGCGCGTTCGAATTGGAATAATATCAATAAAGCTTAAGGCGGGTAGCACTGACTACCCGCCTTTGATTATGAAAAAACACATCCCTCATCAGCTGAGGAATGTGTTTATCTTTATTTATTCCATCTCAAAAGTACCTGTATAAAGCTGGTAGTATTTACCACCCTTGTCGATAAGGGTCTGATGGTTGCCCTCTTCGATTATTTCACCCTTTTCAAGAACAACGATATTTTCGGAGTTTCTTACAGTTGAAAGACGGTGTGCAATTACAAAAACAGTTCTGTCTTCCATAAGTGCATCCATACCCTTTTCAATAAGTCTCTCTGTTCTCGTGTCAACGGATGATGTTGCCTCGTCGAGTATGAGCAAGGGGGAACCTGCAATGGCAGCACGGGCAATATTGATAAGCTGAGCCTGACCCGTACTGATATTAACTGCATCTGCTCTGATTTCTGTCTCATAGCCGTCGGGAAGCTTCTCGATAAAGGAGTGAGCATTGGCGAGCTTAGCTGCCTCAATCACTTCCTCATCGGTTGCATCAAGCTTACCGTAACGGATATTATCTGCAATAGTACCCGTAAAGAGCTTGGTATCCTGAAGCACCATAGCCATTGAATGTCTGAGGTCGTCTTTTCTGATATCCTTTATGTTGATGCCGTCATAGATGATTTCACCGCGGTCAATTTCATAGAAGCGGTTGATAAGATTTGTTATAGTTGTCTTACCTGCACCTGTTGAGCCTACGAAAGCAACCTTCTGTCCGCTCTTGGCATTAACATTGATATTTTTGATTACATCTGTGCCCTCAATATAAGCAAAGGTCACATCCTTAACCTCGATATTACCCTTAAGATCAACATATCTGTGACCGTCATTTTCGGGTACTTTCCAGGCGTATCTGCCCTCCTCGGCATCTGTTTCTTCGTCTTCACCGAGAGCATTTTTGATAAGTCTTACAAGGGTTGTCTTTCCCTCATCTGTTTCATTGGGAGTATCGAGGATTTCAAATACTCGCTCTGCACCTGCAAGGGCTGAAACAAGAGAGCTGTAGGTGCTTGCAATAGAAGCAATGGGCGATGCATAGCTCTTTGATTTATCGAGATAAGTGATAAGAGTTGCAACACTCATTTCACCGTTTAATACAAGAGTTGCACCAAGAACAACAACAATTGCATAGTTGACTCGGGTTATCATTGACATAAGCGGAGCCATAAAGCCGCCTATGATATTGGCTTTTACACCTATTTTGCGGTAATTTTCATTGAGCACACTGAACGACTCTTTGGTTTTATCCTCATAGCAGAAAAGCTTTACAACCTTTATACCCTTGATATATTCTTCCGTATAACCGTTAACCTCACCCACGGCTTTTTGCTGAGCCTTGAAAAGAGGTGAGCACTTTGAAGTGATAACAATAACAACGGTAAACATCAGAATGATTGCAACTGTGATTGTAAGGGTAAGCTTCCAGGAGAAGATAATCATAATTGTGATTGTCATTACAGCCTGAATAACCGAAGAGATTAGTGTGGGGAAGTTACTGCTGACAAGGTCGCTGACGCGGTTTATGTCGTTGGTAAATCGGCTCATTATTTCACCGGTTTTTCTCTTGTCAAAGAATTCAAGAGGAAGACCCTGAATATGATTGAAAAGGTCACGGCGCATATTCATAAGAGTGTATGAAGATACGTGAAGCATAAGTCTCTGATAAAGCACACCCAGCGCAGCTGAAAGCGCATAACCCGCAACCATTATAATCAGCCACTTGGCTATGGTTTTCATAGCTTCTTCGCCGTTTGTATCTGTCCCTGAGATTACACCCTCGAGCACATCATAAACAGGAAGCATTGCAAGAGAAGAAAGCACACTGACAACGGTTGTGAGCACAACAAGCACTGCCACAACCACAAGCAGCACCTTATATTTTGTTATGTATTTAATGAGTCGCTTTGTTGCCTGTTTTATATCTTTAGGCTTCTTCTTTTTCTTTTCTTCTTCCTTTTTTTCGCGTTCTTTTCTTTCTTCTTCCGTTTCGTTTTCGGGTATCTTGCTTTTCTTTTCACGAGCAGGCTTTTTCTTCTTTCTGCCCTTTTTACCCTTTTCTTCGTCTTTAGCTTCTTCAGCTGAAGTTTCTTTTGTCACTTCTTCAGTGAGCTCTAATTCTTTATTTTCTTCGTTTAAAGGAGTCTTACTCATTGCGCCAACACTCCTTCCTGCTGAGA
>JAGBSR010000164.1 GCA_017631745.1 Clostridia bacterium
AACACAGCTCACGTTGAGTACGAGACAGAATCACGTCACTACGCTCACGTTGACTGCCCCGGCCATGCCGACTACATCAAGAACATGATCACAGGTGCTGCTCAGATGGACGGTGCTATCCTTGTTATCGCTTCAACAGACGGCCCCATGGCTCAGACAAAAGAACACCTTCTTCTTGCTCGTCAGGTAGGCGTTCCTTACATCATCGTATTCATGAACAAGGTTGACCAGGTTGACGACGAAGAACTTCTTGAACTCTATGAAATGGAAATCCGTGAAACTCTTGACGAATATGAATTCCCCGGCGATGATACACCCATCATCAAGGGTTCAGCTCTTAAGGCTCTCGAATATGCTGGTGGCGACGTAAACGCTCCCGAGCTTGCTCCCATCTGGGAACTCATGGCTGCAGTTGACAGCTACATCCCCACACCCGATCGTAAGGCAGACCTTCCCTTCCTTATGCCCGTAGAAGACGTATTCACAATCACAGGTCGTGGTACAGTTGCTACAGGTAGAGTTGAAAGAGGTCAGCTCAAGACTGGTGAAGAACTTGAAATCGTTGGTCTTACTGAAGAAAAGAGAAAGACAGTATGTACCGGTATCGAAATGTTCAGAAAGATCCTTGACTACGCAGAGGCAGGCGACAACATCGGTGCTCTTCTTCGTGGTATCCAGAGAACAGAAATTGAACGTGGCCAGGTTCTTGCTAAGCCCGGTTCAATTCACCCCCACACAAAGTTCCGCGGTCAGGTTTACGTTCTTAATAAGGATGAAGGCGGCCGTCACACACCTTTCTTCAACAACTATCGTCCTCAGTTCTACTTCAGAACAACTGACGTTACAGGTACAATTTCACTTCCCGCTGGTGTTGAAATGTGTATGCCTGGTGATAACGTTGAAATGGATGTTACACTTATCACAGAAATCGCTATCGAAGAAGGTCTTCGTTTCGCTATCCGTGAAGGTGGCCGTACAGTTGGTTCAGGCGTTGTTACAGCTATCAACGAATAATTGGTGCTTTCATAACACAGTTAAAGACTCTCACTTATGTGAGGGTCTTTTTTTGTACGCGGGAAAGTGAGAGGTAGACGGAAGGGGCGGCTCCATCAAATCGCTGTGCGATTTGCGGCGACAGTAGTCGCCGGGGCCGAACGAAGTTCGGCATGGAGCCGCCGACCCCACCCTAAAGCTAAATAAAGTAAAAAAATCAATATTTCAAGGGGAAATAAAATAATCTGAACTAAAACATTTTACAACTGCATTGACAATTGTCTGATTTTTATGGTAAAATTTGTTCATAACTTATTTATAGTTTATTTTAAAACTTTATTTGGGAGGCTAAAGCTATGAAAAATGTACTTAAAAAGTCTGTTTCAATTATCCTTGCGCTAATAATGCTTGTTGCTCTTTCAGCTCCGGCATTTGCAGCTGACACAACACAGTGGATTTCACAGAGTCGCAGCGATATTCCTGTTATTCGTATTTCAGGTGACGGTGAAAAGCTCGTTGACGCAAACGGCAACAAGGTTTTCCACTATAAAGATTTTGCTTCAATTCTCGACAGCGATGAAGAGGAAGAAGACGGCGAAGACGGTGAAATGCTCGAATCAGTAGCTAACATCCTTATGCCATTCCTTATTGATGGCTTGCTCAATGATAATTGGGATCCTTACTACAAAAATCTTCAGACTGAAATCAGTGAGCTTTTCGAAAACTCACTTCTCGATAAAGACGGCAATCCACAATACGGTACAGGCCTTCGTCAGGAAAGAATTGACAAAATGAATAAAACAAGACACAACGATCAGGCATGGTATACATCAGAGGGCGTAAAATATTACGTTCAGGATAGATATTGGTTCTATTATGACTGGAGACTCGATCCCATTGAATCAGCGGGCGTATTCAAAGCATTTGTTGACGATATCCTTAAATCAACCGGATGTAAGCAAGTTGGTGTTATTGCGAGTTGTCTTGGTACAAATGTAATAACAGCTTATCTTGCAGTTTATCCTGAGCATGCAGCACAGTACATCAGAGGTGTTGCCTTTGACGGCAGTGTTGTCGGCGGCGCTGAAATGCTCAGCGAAGCTATCAGCGGTAAGTTTAATGTTGATGCTGCCGCTATCAACAGAACACTCAAGGATTGCGGTGCAATCGGTATGTTCAACATCGACGGCTTCATCAACACTACTATTGAGATGCTCGACAGAACAGGCGTGCTTGATGCAGTTATCGGCAAAACAAAGGATTGGATCTACTATAAATTAGTTGAGGGCGTAACATCGGCTCTTGCTCTTTCAACTTTCTATACATGGCCAAACTATTGGGCTTGTGTATCACCTGAGGATTATGACACTGCAAAGAATTATGTTTTCGGCCCCGAGGGCAGCGAAAAGAGAACAGAGTATGCAGGACTTATTGCAAAGCTTGATAATTATAATGAAGTTGTTCGTCAGAGAATTCCCGAAATTCTTAAAACAACAGTAGAAAATGGCGTAAACTTCGGTGCTATCTCAAAGTACGGTTTCCAGACACTTCCTATTTGCGAAACAAACTATCTTGTTTCAGACCAGTTTGCTTCAGTCGGCCGTTCATCATTCGGCGCAACAACAGGCACAATTTATAACGATCTCACCGATGACTATATCGCATCAAGAGTAGAAGCTGGCTTTGGTAAATATATTTCTCCCGATAAGCAGATTGATGCTTCAACTTGTCTTTTCCCCAATTCAACCTGGTTTATTAAGGGGTCAAGCCATTCAAACTGGTCTGACTGGGAATTAAGACTGCTTTATGATATTGCTTCATCAAAGGAAAAGGTTACAATTTACAATTCCTGCTGGCCCTCACAGTTTGTTGTTTATAAATACACAAATCCCGACGAGGATACTCAGGGCTCACTTGAGGTAATGACAACTGAAAACTGCGATACAGAAAATTGGGAAGCAGAAGAAAAGCTTGACAATCCCACAGATAAATACGGCAAGATTTTTGTTGCATTGTCGGCATTCTTAAGTTGGTTAGTAGAATTATTTGCAAAGATATTCAAATAAAATACAATGAGCAGATCTCGGTTTGTTGCCGGGATCTGTAATTTTTTATTTTTACGGTGAGTTGGGAGGAGGGGCGGCTCCATAGCCGAACTTCGTTCGGCTCGGCGACTTTGTCGCCGTAAATCGCCTTTGGCGATTTAATGGAGCCGCCGCCCACCTCTACCGTCCTTTCTCTGCGTACCGACAAAAGAAATATTTTATTTTTGCTATTGCTCACTGCTTTCTTTTGTGTTATAATATATTGATAAATTTTCTCCCCGATTTTCAGAGGTGAATTATGGCTATTAAAAAAGAAAACATCAGAAACTTTTCTATCATCGCTCATATCGACCACGGCAAGTCAACTCTTGCTGACCGTCTTCTCGAAATTACCGACTCAGTTGCAAAACGCGATATGTCGGCTCAGATTCTCGATGATATGGACCTTGAAAAAGAAAGAGGCATTACTATAAAGGCTCACGCCGTGAAGCTTGATTATAAAGCAAAAGACGGTGAAACATACGAGCTCAACCTTATTGATACCCCGGGTCATGTTGACTTCAACTACGAGGTTTCGCGCTCACTTGCTGCTTGCGAAGGTGCAATCCTTATCATTGACGCTTCTCAGGGTATTGAGGCGCAGACTCTTGCTAACACATATCTTGCTCTTGACCACGATCTTGAGCTTGTGCCTGTTATCAACAAAATCGACCTGCCTGCAGCCGAGCCCGACAGAGTTGCAGCCGAGGTTGAAGAAATTATCGGCCTTGATTGCAGCAATGCACCCAGAGTATCGGCAAAGACAGGTGAAAATGTTGCTGAGGTGCTCGAAAGAATTGTTGCAGATGTACCTGCTCCCTCAGATGCAGTTGACAATGCACCCCTCAAGGCACTGATTTTTGACTCCGTTTACGATAATTATAAGGGCGTAATCGTTTATGTCCGCGTTATGCAGGGTACCCTCAAGGCGGGCGAAACAATGAAAATGATGGCTACGGGAGCAGAGTTCAATGTAGTCGAGGTTGGCTATATGAGAGCAACAGGTCTCGAGCCTTGCAATGAGCTTTCAGCAGGTGAGGTTGGTTATATTACCGCTTCAATTAAAACTGTCCGTGATGCTAAAGTCGGTGACACAGTAACAAAGCTACAGAATCCCTCTTCTGAGCCTCTTCCCGGTTACAGAAAGGTTAATCCTATGGTTTACTGCGGAGTGTACCCTGCCGACGGAGCAGACTATGAGGCACTGCGCGACGCTCTTGAAAAATTACAGCTTAACGATGCTGCACTTTCATACGAGCCTGAAACCTCGGGTGCTCTCGGCTTCGGCTTCCGTTGCGGTTTCCTTGGTCTTCTTCATCTTGAAATTATACAGGAAAGACTTGAAAGAGAATACAATCTCGACCTTGTAACAACAGTACCCTCGGTTATATATAAGATTCATATGAACGACGGCAGTGTACTTGAAATAGATAACCCCACTCATTATCCTGATCCTGCACACATCAATTTCTGCGAAGAGCCAATTACTAACGCTCATATTTATGCTCCCGCTGATTATGTAGGTGCAATTATGGATCTTTGTCAGGACAGACGCGGTATTTTCAAGGACATGAAATACATCACAACTGATCGAGTTGATATTCACTATGAGCTTCCTCTCAATGAAATTATCTACGACTTTTTTGATGCTCTTAAGTCCCGTACAAGAGGTTATGCATCATTTGACTATGAGATTTTCGAATACAGACGCTCAACTCTTCAAAAAGTGGATGTACTTCTCAACGGTGATATTATCGATGCACTGAGCTTTATTATCCATTCGGAAAAAGCTCAGTCAAGAGCCCGCAAGATTGCCGAAAAGCTTAAGGTGCATATCCCGAGACAGATGTTCGAGATCCCCATTCAGGTGGCTATTGGTTCAAAGGTTATCGCACGTGAAACAGTTAAGGCAATGCGCAAAGACGTGCTTGCAAAGTGCTACGGCGGTGACATTACCCGTAAGAAAAAGCTTCTTGAAAAACAGAAGGAAGGTAACAAACGTATGCGTCAGTTCGGTAGTGTTGAAGTGCCTCAGGAGGCATTTATGGCAGTACTCAAGCTTGACGACGATAATTAAAAATTATGACAGGAATATATATTCATATACCATTTTGCAAAAGAAAATGTCCTTATTGTGATTTCTATTCCTTTAAAGCAGATGAATCAAAAAAGGACAGCTATTTAAAGGCTGTCCTTTTGTGCTTAGATAAGTGGAAAGAAAAAATAAGTGACGATATAGATACCGTCTATTTCGGCGGCGGTACGCCAAGTGTTTTCGGCGGTGAAAGAATAGCTCAGGTGATCTCCTTTATAAAAGAGAGCTTCGTGCTAACTGAAGATGCTGAAATCACAGTTGAGTGTAATCCGTCGAGTGTATCGGAAAAGTTTTTCCTTGAAATCAGAAATGCAGGTGTAAACCGCATATCTATGGGTATGCAGTCTGCTGTGGATAAAGAGAGACTGACTCTCGGCAGATTGTCTGACTGCAATCAGGTAAGACAGGCAGTTGCTGCAGCTAAAGAGGCGGGCATAGATAACATCTCTCTTGATATTATGCTCGGAGTGCCTTATCAGACAATGGAAAGTCTCGATGAAAGTATTGATTTTCTGCTGTCTTTTGATATACCTCATATCAGTGCATATATGCTGAAAATAGAAGAGGGCACGCCTTTTGATAAGATGGAGGACATTCTTGTTCTGCCTGATGAGGATGCCGTGTCAGAAATGTATCTTCACACATCGAGATGCCTTTCTTCGGCAGGGTATAACCATTATGAAGTTTCAAACTTCGCCAAAGATGGCAAGGAAAGCAGACACAACACCCGCTATTGGCTCGGTCAGGATTATATAGGTATCGGACCGTCGGCTCATTCATATTTACACGGAGAAAGATTTTATTACGACAGAGATTTCAATGGCTTTATCGAGGGCAATGAGCCTGTTTTTGACGGCTTTGGCGGTGATAAAGATGAATATGTTATGCTTCGTCTGAGACTTGCTGAGGGGCTTGATTTCAAAGAATATGAGAAAAAATATAACGAGAAGATTGATGAAGAAGTTATCGAAAAGATGAAAAAATATCAGAAAGCCGGACTTTTGCATATTGATGATAAAGGTGTCAGACTTACACCTGAGGGTTTTTTGCTTTCCAATGCGATAATTGGAGAATTTATCCGTTAGCGGGTGCTGACGGCGGGCTGCGGCTCCATACCTGTCCTAAGGGCAGGTCGGCTGTGCCACAGCCGCAAATCGCGAAGCGATTTGATGGAGCCGCCTCACCTGCGCATGCAGCTTTTAAAAAGGAGTTGATATTATGAATAAATACGGTCTTGTTTTAGCCGGCGGAGGAGGCAAGGGTGCTTATCAGATTGGTGCCTGGGCAGCTCTTAGAGAAATGGGTATAGAGTTTGAAGCTATTGCAGGTGCTTCAATCGGAGGTATCAACGGTGCGCTTATTGCTGCCGGGGACTATGAAAAAGCAACAGAGTTCTGGCATAATATCTCAGTGGAAAAGGGAGTTAAGTTTGCCAAAGATTTGCCCGATAGCGAAAATCTCTTTTCAAGAAAGAACTGGGGAGTACTATTTAAGGAATTTATAAAGACCGGCGGTATAGATGCTTCACCTGCAGGTGATTTTATATCAAATTTTGTTGATGAAAAAAAGGTCAGAGACAGCGGAATATCTCTTTGTGTTATTGCCGTTCAGATGACTCAGGGTGTGATACCCAGAGAAATTTTCATCCACGAAATGCCTGAGGGTCAGCTCGTGGACTATCTGCTCGCTTCAGCTAATATCCCTCTTGCGCAGAATATCGGCCCTGAGGGTGAAAAATTCCTCGACGGAGGAGCTTATGATAATACTCCGGCTATGACCCTTAAAAAGCGAGGTTACAACCGATTGATTATTGTAGATATTTCCAACATCAAGGGTGTGGCGCACAGTCTTAATTATCTCAACAGCGAAATTGTGCATATCAGACCCTATGACATCGACGATCTCGGTGCAACCTTCGACTTTGACGATGCTATTATTGACCGCCGTATAAAGCTGGGATACCTTGATACGAGAAAGGCATTTTCTTATCTTCTCGGCAATATTTATTATTTTCAGCCTGATGTTTTCAGGGCAATGGTCAAAAGGTACTCTGCCGACACGGTTGAGCAGATAGAGCATATGGCACATCTGCTTAAAATAGAAAAGGCTAAAATCTATGAGGAAAATGAGTTTATATCCATAGTTAAAGCTGAATATGAAAAAGAAGTAATAGCCTATATGGAAAGACAGCAGGCTCTTGAGCAGGAAGAAGACGGCATAATGCTTCACCTGAAAAAACGATTTATGGATAAGAAAAGCTTTGAAAATTACCCCTTGGCAGTGGAGCTTTTTGATACTCTTAATCCGGGTCTTAAAGCTATTCCTGAGGCAGATGTAAAAGAATTAACGGAGACAGCCAATGAAGTTTAAAGCAGTTATATGTGCTCTCAATTCCAAATATATACATTCTTCACTTGCACCATGGTGTCTTTACACGGCATTTAAAGAGCGTGGTATTCAGCAGTGCGAGTGCAGGGTTGCAGAGGGCACAATAAACGAAAAAACTGAAAATATATATAACAGAATTACCGAAGAAAAACCTGATGTTGTGGCCTTTTCCTGCTATATATGGAATATTGGCAGGGTGCTTGAAATTGCCGAAGAGCTGAAAGAAAGCGGCGTTATCATCGCTCTTGGCGGACCTGAGGTGTCTTACAGGCAAAGAGATATACTCGAAAATTATTCCTTCGTTGACTATGTGCTCAGCGGTGAGGGCGAAGAGATATTTCCTGAGCTTGTTGCGAGTCTTGCCGATGAAACTGATATTGATATAAAAGGTGTGTCTCTGAGAAAAGACGGCAAAATTATAGTTTCTGACGGTGAATTTATAGACTTTGATAAAACAGCTTCGCCTTATTGCAAGGAATATTTTGAGAGTCTCGGCAACCGCATTGCCTATATCGAAAGCAGCAGGGGATGTCCCTTCAGCTGTGCTTTCTGTCTCTCGGGCAGGTGCGGTAAGGTGAGATTTATCCCTCTTGAAAGAGTGAAAAGTGAGATGGTGCTTCTTAGTGAAATGGGAGCAACAACTATTAAATTTGTGGACAGAACCTTCAACTGCAACCCCAAAAGAGCTTTAGAGATTCTTTCATTTATCAAAGAGGAATACGGTAAAAAAATACCTGATGGTGTCTGCTTTCATTTTGAAATTGCAGCTGATATTTTAACTCAGGAGCTTTTCGAGGTTATATCTCAGTTGCCTGTCGGAGCGGTGCAGTTTGAGGTTGGTATACAATCCTTTAATGAAGAAACGCTCAAAAAAATTAACCGCAAAACTAATGTTGATATAGTTGAAAGCAATGTGAAAAGACTTTTATCTTTCGGAAACTGCCATGTGCATATCGACCTTATTGCAGGTCTGCCTCTTGAGGGATACGACAGCTTTGTAAGGGGCTTTAACAGAGCTTATAAAATAAAGGCAAATATGCTTCAGCTCGGATTTTTAAAGATACTTTACGGTTCTCCTATGGGTGAGGATAAAGAAAGCTATCCGTGCATTTACAGCTGTGAAGCTCCATATGAAGTGATTTCTACACCTTACATCACCGAAGAAGAGCTGAATAAACTGCGCATTTGCGAAAACGAAACAGACCGTCTTTATAACAGCGGCAGATTCAGCAGAACCCTTGAGTATGTGACAAGATTTACAGAGCCCTTTGATTTATTCTTCGGCTTTGGTGAGTTTCTCATTTCGAAGGGTCAGACGGGGAGTATACCTCTTGATAAATACACCTGTTTTGCTTATGAGTATTTTTCGTTGATTCGCGGTGTTGATAAAATGAGACTTCGTGACCTTATGTTGCTTGACAGAATTTCTACAAACAATTCTGATGTTATTCCCTCTTGTCTGAAGGTTGCAGACTGCAGACTCGGAAAGCTTAAGAAAATGACCGCTGACGGCAGTGTGAAATCTGTGGCAATTCTTTACAGTGAAAATGTTGCTGTTTGCTGTGGCTACAGCGAAAACCGAAACCCCGTAACGGGTCAGTGGAATATTAAAAAAATTGATGTTGACTTATAGCTCAGGGTCAAAGCCCACCCCATCGAGGGGTGGACTTTGGCTTTGCGGTGGCGGTGCTGCAGCCGAAGGCTGCAGTGCGGGCACCTTTGGTGCCCGCCGATTACGCCCCCCTTGAGGGGGCGTAATCACCGCCACCGCCTTCTCTTTGCCGATGGCAAAGTAAGTAATTATCACACTTTTTATATCATATAATTACCAAGGTGATTTATATGATGAACTATGTTTTTCCCATTCTTCTGATATTTTCATTCATTTCTGCAATTGTAACAGGCAGAGTTGATGAGCTTTCCTCAGCTGTAATAGACGGTGCCGAAAGTGCGGTACAGCTGCTTCTGAGACTTGTTTCAATGCTGTGTTTATGGGGCGGAATAATGGAAATAGGCGACAGAGCAGGTCTCACAAGGCTCTTTTCAAAGGTTATGTATCCTGTCGTGGCGCTTATATTTCCGCGGCTACGTAAAGAAAAATATGTCCTTGAAGCTATTTCCATGAATATCACTGCAAATGTTTTAGGGTTGGGCAATGCGGCAACTCCTCTTGGTCTTGAGGCTATGAGGCGGCTTCAGAGCATTAACAGCGATACTGAATTTGCCAGTGATGAGATGATAGTTTTTGTGGTTATGAACACGGCGGCAATGCATATTATTCCTACCACGGTTGCTACTATGCGCGGACAGTACGGCAGTGAAAACCCTATGGAAATTATGCCGGCGGCATTTCTTACATCCTTTTTCGCTTTGGCAACGGCGATTACGGTGGCAAAAATAGGCAACAGATTTAAGAGAAAAGGAAGACGGCTATATGGCAGATAATTGGGGCAGCTATGTTTTACCGCTTATGGTTGTCGGTATTGTAGCATTCGGTCTTACGAAAAAGGTTAAGGTTTTTGATTGCTTTATGGCAGGAGCAAAAAAAGGCTTACATACAGTTTACGAGCTTATGCCGAGCATTACGGGACTTGTGGTAGCAGTTACAATGCTTAAAGAAAGCGGAGCTATGGATATTCTTTCGGATTTTTTATCACCCGTAACCTCTTTTTTCGGCGTACCCGAAGAAATTACTCCTATGGCGCTTCTGAGTCCGATTTCGGGAGGCGGCTCACTGTCGCTGTTTGAAAGCGTGCTTAAAACTTACGGACCGGATTCTTTTGTAGGGCAGGTTGCAAGTGTTGTTATGGGCTCTACGGATACAACTCTTTACGCCGTTACGGTTTATTATGCGGCGGTGAATATCAGGAATACAAGGCACACACTTTTATCGGGGCTTACAGCAGATTTTATGAGTCTTGTTCTGTCGGCTTTTTTCGTCAGAATAACTGTGGGACAGTAGGACTTGCAAAAAGTTGAAAAATATGTTATTATATAAAAAGATTACAAAATTGTAATAATTAAGACGACAGCTACACACTGTCTAAGGATTATAAAAATCAAGGAGCAACAGAATGACAAAAAAACTTTTATGTACAATTTTGGTTATTATTTTCGTTTTTTCCTCAGTACCCTTTTATGAGGCTTACGGCGCAAGTGATACAATGTCAACACTTGTTTCTCTCGTCAATCGTTTTCCTCAGGGTAAATATTGGAATCACATAGATAAAGCTAATTCTCCCAACAATGTAACCTCAACACCCTGCACAGGTCATTCAAATTGCAGCTGGGTATCCAACGCCTGCGATTGCAACAGCTTTGATAACGCCATACAGTGCATGGGCTATGCTCATAAAATTTCTTATGAGATTACAGGCGTTATGCCGAGAAACAACTATATTAAGTATACCACTCTTAAAGCTTCTGATCTCAGAGTCGGCGATATCATACGTTACCGTTGGAATGGACACTCTATTTGTGTAACAGGTGTAAGCGGTAACAAAATATCCTTTACCGATTGTAACTACGTGGGCAGATGTCAGATAAGATGGGGGATAATGGACCTTTCTGAGATAGTAGGTTTCTCTTATGTTCTCAGACTCAAGGGCAACACAAGAAAAAACAGCGACCTTGATTTTTACAAAAATGTTGACGGATACACAACAGGCCTGAATGAAAAGGCAAGCTTTGAAAGATGGAAGACCAAAGACGATGTTATTAATATCAGATCTACCCGTAAAACAACAGCTAATATAATCGGCAAGCTCCCCACCGATACTGAAATCGATATTTATGATAAATATTATGACGGCAAATACATATGGGGTAAGGTTGTTTACGGCAACATAATGGGCTGGTGTGTTCTGAACTATTCGGAATACATCGACGGTGTAATCGAAAGACCAAATATAAAAAACATCAAAGAGACATATAATTCCGGCGAGGATATCAAGCTTAACTGGAAAGATGTCAGTGGTGCAACCAAATATATTGTTGCTGTTTATAACAGCGAAGGTGAGCGAGTAAAACGCTATGAATTCGGCAGAGCAACCACATCAAAAACAATTACAATTAAAACTGCCGACGAATATACTGCAAAGGTTGTTGCAACAAGCTCACTTATTCCTTCTTGGAGAATTGAAAGCAAGCTTTACAACTTCGAGGTGGAAAGCGGCGACAAGGTTAAGGTTGAGTCTGTTTCTTTCTCAGCTCCCTCTAAGCTGGAAGTAGGCAGCAGCACAACTCTTGAGGCAACAGTTGAGCCTGCCTGGGCAACAGATTGCTCCGTTGTATGGAAAAGCAGCAACACCTCAGTTGCAACAGTAAGCTCAAAGGGTAAAATCACTGCAAAAAAAATAGGCGAGGTCACAATTACCTGTACCTCTGCCGATGACAGCAGCGTTACACACAGCCAGAAGATTATCGTTATACCCGATAATGTAAAAAATCTCACACAGAGTTCATCTGCTTCAGGCACTGCACTCATTAAGTGGTCAGAGATCAGCGGAGCTGACTACTACGACATTTACGTTTACAACAGTGAAACCGACAAATATGAGAAGGCAGGAACCTCAAAAACCGAATCATATACAATATCCGATACAGCAGGAACTATATGCAAGGTAAAGGTTCGTGCTGCCGTGAAAATTTCATCAAAAACCTATTACGGTGAGTTCTCCGACGTCTTCGAAGCAGTGACAGGTCCCAAGGCTCCTAAGCTCACAGCAGATGAGGGCGCAGACAGCATCCTTCTTAATTGGAACAAGGTTTCAGGCGCCACACAATATGTGCTTTACAGAATTGTTGACGGCGAAAAGGTAAAAATAGCTACCATAGATGCCGAAGATACCGATTACAGATATCTCGTAGAAGATGTAAAGGCAGGTCAATATACCTACAGAATAAGAGCGATAAAGCAGGTTGAGGATGTAAAGGGCTACGGAAGCTACTCAAAGGCCGTAAGTGTTACAATAAAATAAATAAAAGCTACTTCACTCCCGAAAGAATGAAGTAGCTTTTTTCTTACACTGATTTTTTTAATAGTGCAAATACTCCTGCAATAACCAAAGCAGGAACGAGTATCACCGCACCGCCTGCAAAAATAAGACAAAGTATCATCACGGGCACTGCGAGACACAGTAAAATCGAAGCTAGAATTTTAGTTGCACCCCAAGTAATTTTAAAAGCAAGCTTTATAGCTCCGATGAAAAAATACAGGGATAAAAGGGTAACTAAGATTTCGAACATTTTTTTCCTCCTGAAACAGTAATATGCAAACCTTGCGGTTTACAGCTATAATTCTACTGTTTTTCGTCGGGGAAATAAATGACAGCTTCAGCAAAATAAAGGGGGATAATTTGCCGTTTTAGGTAAAAATCAGACCGTAGCCTCGTAAATGCCGATTGACTCTCTTCCGTGCAGATTATTGGCTACATTTCGTGCATTGAAATAAAGTCTGAGCTTGCCGTTATAATATGTCAGACAGCAGGCATATACATACTGCGCCATCCAATTGTTATCGCCGCATTTCTGAGGTACAAGGAAATGCTTGACAAAGCTGAAGTTTTCTCCGTCGTCAGATCTGAGAAGCATAATTGCAGAGTGGCTGTTGCCGTTTTCTTCATATATGCCGTTTTGAAGACCTATGTAGCAATCCTTGAGCTTATAAACCTTTAAACAGCCTGAGCAGAGGTTGAGAAATTTATTGTTTTTATCAGGGCTTATGATAGGCGAGGTACGGGAAACATAACCCTCAGCCACAGATTTGCTTTCCGCATATGAAATGTGAGTAGGCTCGCAGAAGTTGCAGTCTTTGATAAAAGTCTGACCGCAGGAATAATAGAGTCTGTAGCCGTCGTCTTTTTTTATAAGGAAGGGATTTGAAATTGACTGCCCTTTTTTGTCAACCTCGAATGGTCTTGTCTGACCGATTACAAGGTGAGGCTCAGTCCACTTTACAAGGTCGGTGGACTCGGTGCAGTAAATTTCGCTTTTCCATTTACCGCCAAGGAAGGACAGAGCGTTGCAAATTAATGGCATTGTTCTCTCATAAAAGAGATAATATCTTCCGTCGATAATATTGATGTCAGGTCGCATAGCACGATTGACAACTCTGCCGAGAGGCTTGAAGCTTATGCCGTCAGCACTTTCATAGTGGTACACACCGTAGAAGGTGTGGCAGAAAAGATGCCACTTGCCGTCGGGTGTGAGGTCGGGAGTCAGGACACTCGGGTCTGCAACAACAAAGCTGTTTATGGGGTTGCGGATAACGGGGTTATTTTCATAAAGAGCGAATTCTGCGCTCATAAATTCATCAAAGCTGAGATTTATCATTCTGCATTCTCCTCATACATCATATAGTAATTGTGGATGTTTTCTCTTTTCCAGTGGTCGTGTTTTATAACTTTGAATCCGAGCTTTTCATAAAACTTAACATTATCAGGGTCCTGAGCCTCAAGACCTAATTTGTAGCCCTTTGCCGTCAGGTCGGCGATGCCCTGTCTTATAAGCCTTGATGCAACACCCTTGCCCTGATGCTTCGGGTCAACAAAAACCGGGGAAATAATCAGAGTGTTTTCGGGAAAGACCTTAACATCAAGGTGACCGTAGACCAAAAGTGTTTTAATTGTCTTGGGCAGGTATAACAGCAGAAATATCCAATGAGGTACATCAGAAAATCAATCACGTCATATTCGTTGTGGGCCTTACGCCAAACACATATGCCTCTGTTTTCTTCGTCAATATAGATAATGTCTTCTCTTGAAGAGGTGGCAAGGCGCTCAATCATAAAGTGATAGACAAACTTTTTTCTCAAGGCTTTGTTTTTGGTTACATAGGAATGTACAGGGTCATTTACATAGGCTTCAGCCGCCATTTTAGAAAAGTATTTAAGTTGTTTTCTTGTAAGTTGATGCTTGAACATATTTATTCTCCAAAAATTTCTTGGCTAAATTATATCATATAATAACAGTTTAGACAAGTTGAAATTTTGCAACACTTCACGCTTAAATGTATCGATTTAAGAATTTATTAACACTTTAGACTCTGATGATTAACAAATAGAACGGCATTTTTGCTATTATGTTATAAGTGCAAATATGTGCGTTATTTTAATTGAATTATAAACACAAAAATACGGAGGTGCTGTTGTGGCGAAAAAAGAATTTAAATTTTACCCCTGTGACGAAATCAATTCAATTGTTGAACTCGCTGAAAGATCAAAAAGACTTTACGGTGATTCAGTAGCTTATATCTATAAAGAAAAAAGACAAAGAGTAGAAAAAACATACAACGACCTTGTTGCTGACAGTAAGAAGCTTGCTCAGATGCTTATGAGAAAAAATCTCAAAAAAGGTCATATTGCACTTGTAGGCGGTTCAAGCTATCAGTATATTGTTTCTTACTATGCAGCAATGTATGCAGGTCTTGTAATCGTACCTCTTGATAAAGAACTCAATTTTGATGATATTTATGAGCAGATTGAAAAAGCTGATGCTGATTTCTTCCTTTACGATAAAACATATAAGGATTATGCAGAGCTTGTAAAAGAAAAAACTGACGGTGCTATGGGTATGTTCTGTATTAACGATCCCGTTGAGTATGATGGCGAAGATCTTCCCTTCCCCGAGGTACAGCCCGATAAGCTTTCAACTATTATCTTTACTTCAGGCACCACAGGCAAGGGTAAGGGTGTAATGCTCACTCAGAGAAACATTGCAAGAAATGTTATGGCTGGCGGTGCTCACGCAAGAGTTTACCATGAAAGCGACGTATCACTTTCAGTGCTTCCTATGAACCACGCATACGAATGCCTCGGCAACCTTTTCCTTATGGTATATTTCGGTGTGCCTGTATGCATCAGCAGCGGTCTGAGATATATTGCAAAAGAGCTTCAGGAATATAAGCCTACAATGCTCTTTGCTGTTCCTCTTCTTCCTCAGATGCTTATTGATAAGGTGTGGACAACAGCTAAAAAAGAAGGCAAGGATAAGAAGCTTAAGCTCGGAATTAAAATCTGTAACATTGCTAAGAAATTCGGTGTTGATCTCACAGATAAAATTCTCGGTGAAGTTAAGGCTGCTTTTGGCGGCAGACTCAGACTTGTTGTTGCAGGCGGTGCTCCCGTTTCACAGATGCTTGTTGAATCCTGCAAGGATTTAGGCATTATGGTTCTTACCGGTTATGGTCTTTCGGAATGTTCACCTCTTCTTGCTTTCAACTTTGACTATTTACAGAAGGCTGATTCAGTGGGCAGAGTTGTACCCGGCTGTGAAATGAAGGTAGTTGATGGTGAACTCTGGGCAAGAGGCGTTTCAGTTTCGACAGGATACTATAACGACCCTGAAAACACAGGTGAAAACTTTATCGACGGTTGGTTCAAGACAGGCGATATGGGCTATATCGATGAAGACGATTTTGTATTCCTCACCGGCAGAAAAAAGAATCTCATTATTCTCGGTAACGGCAAGAATGTTGCTCCCGAGGGAATTGAAGATGATATACATAAGGCAATTTCTTATGTAAGCGAAGTCGTTGTTCTCGGTGTTGACGACAAGCTTTGTGCTGCAGTTTATATTGACGAAGAAAGCGGTGCAACAGAACAGCAGCTTCGTGAGGACATTGCAAAATTCAATAAGGGTATGCCTGTTTACAAGCAGATTACAAATATTTATGTTTCACAGGAGCCCTTCCCCAGAACAACCACTAAAAAAATTGTCAGACGCAAGGTTGAAGAATTTGTGGCAAGCAAAAAATAATAATATTTTCGGCACTTTACCGCTGTGTAAAGTGCCTCTTTTTTTCTTCCTTTGCCTTGACTTTACGGCTATAAAATGTTAAAGTATATGCATATATTTTTAAAAGGAGTGTAAAATTAAAAATGGAACAAAAAATCCTTAAGCTGATAGGCGTCAAGGGTACCTTTAAAAATGACGTTTTGCCCATGATTAACTATAGCAGTGCCAACATTACAACATCGGGCTCCGGTTACGTTATCAGCCTTTATTTCACCCTCTTCCTTACGGGTGTGGTAAATCTCAAAACAGAACAGGCAGCAATTATCACTTTTATTGCCGGTATATGGGATGCTATTATTGACCCCTTTATCGGTATTATCACTGACAGAACTCGCTCAAGATTCGGCAAACACAGACGCTATATTATTTGGGCAATGCCTTTGTATGCTATCAGCACTGCATTACTGTGGAATTCCTACGGCCTTGACGGTGCCGAAAGACCGACACAGGCTATCGTTTATTTCACAGTGGTTTATCTGCTTTACAAAACTGCATACTCATTTGTTGATGTTCCCCATGTTGCAATGCTTCCCGAGCTTGCACCTGACTATGATTTAAGAACACAGTACAACTCCGTAGGCTACATTTTCAATTCTATCGGTATGTTCCCATCTTTCGTTCTTGCTATGCTTGTGCTTAAAGCATTCGGCTTTGATGATCCTGAAAGCGGAGCAGAATTCCCAATGCTTCTTGTAGGTATCATCCTTGCAGTTGTATATGCTCTTTGCCTTACACATACCTTCAGAAAAACAAGAGAAAAGCCCTCTCTTGATATGGTTCTCGAGAAGTTTGACTATAAGTATTTCTTCCAAGAATATGTTCTCGTTCTCAAAAACAAAGCATTCAGAAGATATTTCGTTATGAGTCTTTTCTATAACACTGCTTGTAACTTCTACCGTTCATCACTTGTGTTTTATATAAGATATATTGCACGTCTTATCAAACTTTACGGCTTGTTCACTACAATTGAAGGTGCAGCTGAAACTTCAGCCTTCCCCTTTAACTATGCTATGACAATGAAGCACGGCAAGAAGAAGTGTTCATATGTTGTTACTCCTCTTATGATTTTAGGTTTTGCTGTTTGTCTTTTTATGAATCCTTCGGATGATAACAGCAGTTCAGTTATCTGGATAATTATTCTTATGCTTTCGGCTATTTTCTATCCCTTCGGTAAATCAGGTATCGGCTATACCGCCACAAATATCTTCCCTGATATCTCCGACATCGACGAGGCTATCACAGGAAGAAGACGTGAAGGCGTTATCGGTACATTCAATACTCTTATCAAGACTTGTGTTTCAACTACAGTTCAGAGCCTTGTACTTGTAATTCTCGGACGCTTCGGTCTTGTAACCGGCAGCGAAGTTACTGAATATGAAAAAGCAACAGGCTTACTTTACGACCAGCCTGACAGCGCACTTTTCGGCGTACGTCTTTGCGTTGCTATTATTCCTATCGCGTTTACTCTTATCTCTCTTTACCTTCTTCATAAGTTCCAGATGAACAAATCTGAACACAGTCTTATCCGTGCGGCTGTTGCTACAAAGCATAAGTATGGCTCAGTAGCTCTTACAGAAGAACAAATTAAAATTGTAGAAAAGATTTCCGGTCAGAAGTACGAAAATACATGGCTCGGTAAAGATAATGACAGCTCTGATGTTTATGCAGTTGAAGTTAATGAAAATAATGAGTACGATATTCTTATTGAAATTGAAGAAGAAATGAAAAAAATCAGAAATTCAAAAGAAGAAAAAACAACCGTAAAGGAGAATGCATAATGACAAAGGTTGATATTTCAGTAAAAGAACCCCCTAAAAAGAAAAAATGCTGGCAGCAGAGCCTTAAAGATTTCCTCTTTATGCTTGTTCAGTGGACATGGGCACTGCCTGTAAACCTTGTGGGCGGTATCGCATTTATTATCTGCACAAAGATTTTAGGTTACCGTTGGCAGCATTTCGGATATGCAAAGATTGTTTATGTACCTTGGAAGGGTGGCGGACTTTCAATGGGTCTGTTCATCTTCATCAAAGACAACGCTAAGAACAAGGAATGGTCTTATAATTGCCGTATCCACGAATACGGTCACACTTGGCAGGCTCTTCTCTTAGGTCCTCTTTATTACATTGTTGTTGCTCTTCCCTCAGTTATCTGGTGTAACTGCTTTGCAGGCTACAGAAAGAAGAACAATGTGCCTTACTCAAAGCTTTACTGTGAAGGTTGGGCAGATGCATGGGGACAGAAGTTCAGCGGTCTTAAGCAGACAGAGTCACGCAAAACTAAAACATAATCTTGTAACTCGATAAAATGTGGCGGTGTAGGTTAGCTCCTACCCGCCATTTTTATATGTGGCTGTTTCTTTTTTTATTTAAACTTTTCGGTATATCTGCACGGGGGCTCAGGCAAAATCCACGCGTGGATTTTGCCTGAGCCCCCGTGCAGATATACCGAAAAGTTTAAATAA
>JAGBSR010000022.1 GCA_017631745.1 Clostridia bacterium
CTGTCTTTATACTCCCGGTCCGGACGATGTTGACGGTTACGGCAATCAGATTATCAACGTAAAGAACACTGACGGTATCATCACTCAGTCACTTTATGTTTTCGACTCACACTCATACACCGACGGCGACTTCCTTGGCATCTTCTGGAAGTATGACAACATCCACGAAAACCAGGTGCAGTGGTATAAAGAAAATGTAATTGCTTACAACGCACAGAACAATGCACTGCTTAAAGAGATGGGCAAGGAAGAAAACTCAGACATCAAGTCAGCAGCCTTCTTCCACATTCCTCTCACAGAGCAGAGAGATGCATGGTACGAATATCGCGATGCAGGCTATCAGGACACCGAAAATGTCAAACTCATTTACGGTGTTGCAGGTGAAGGCGGTAATGTTGTATTCTGCGGCATGCACGAAGACAACCTCTTTGAGACAATGCAGGAGCTCGGCTCAACAAAGGCTATTTTCTGCGGTCACGACCACGACAACAACTTCTCAATCGACTACAAGGGCATCCGATTCACATACGGTATGAGCATTGATTATCTTGCATATCCCGGCATTTATAAGAGAGGCTCACAGAGAGGCTGCACAGTTATCAGCTTCTCACCCGACGGATCATTCGATTGCTCACAGGAAAACTACTATCAGGACAAGTATCAGAGTGTATATGATAAAGAACAAGTAGTGATGCAGGAAATGACCAACGCACCTATTGAAGCAGAGGAATAACAGCGCATTTTGTGTCACTTTTGTGCGCTAGCAAAAGTGACGCCCGCCCGGCGAGGGCAAATATAAAAAAAGTAGCAGATTTCGGTCTGCTACTTTTTATTGTTTTATCTGTCATTTTCTCTTGCCGAGCTGATAAAAGGCAACTGCGGAAGCGGCGGCGACATTCAGTGAATCGACACCGTGATACATAGGAATTTTTACTGTATAATCACAATCGGATATGGTGCTGTCAGAAAGACCGTCACCCTCTGTTCCCATAATGACAGCGAGCTTGTTTTCCCTTGTCAGACACGGATCATCAACAGAAAGAGTATTATCCTTCAGTGCCATGGCCGCTGTTTTAAATCCTAGGGACTTTATTTCATCAAGGCTGTCATCTAAAGCAAAGGTCCATTCTATCTGAAACACTGTGCCCATACTGACTCTTGCAGCACGCCTGTAAAGAGGGTCGGAGCAACCGGGTGTGAGAATCACCGCATCCATTCCGAGTGCTGCAGCCGAACGGATTATCGCTCCCACGTTGGTCGGATTCATAACCTTATCGAGTATAACTATTCTTCTTTTGTTTTCACAGATTTCTTTTACTGTCGGCAGAGTCTTGCGCTTCATTGCGCACAGCATACCTCTTGTGAGCTTGAAGCCTGTCAGCTGTGTGAGAACATCAAATTCCGCACAAAAAACAGGCACATCTTTCATTCTCTCAAGAATATGCTTACCCTCACCCTCGATATGCCTTTTTTCCATAAGACACGAGACCGGCTCGTACCCTGCATCGAGAGCCCGTTCAATAACTTTCGGGCTTTCTGCTATAAACATACCTTTTTCGGGAAACTCTCTGTTTAACAGCTGAACCTCAGTTAAGCGTGCATATATATCCAGTCTTTCATCAAGAAAGTCTGTTATTTCAATAATGTTGTTCATTTCAATCTCCGTTACTTTTACTGATAAGAAAAAAAGCAATCAAAATGCGCTGATTTTATTCTGTTATTCAAGCACATATATCTCTACAGTTCGTCTGCCGAACTGCTTGGCAGCACTGTAGCCTCTGATATAAAGGTCTACCACCGTGTCGCTGTTGTAGATAAATCCGCCCGTGTCACCTGCTATAGCATATCCGTAAACGTATCTGTTGTCGCTTGATACGATATACAGCTTCGAGCCGTAGGGAATCTCTCTAGGGTCAACGGCAACCACACCGGGCTGAGCGCGTCTGCCTGTTGAAGTAACAGTACCCGTGCAATATGCCGTAGCCTTGCCGACTATCTTCTTTTTATATTTGATAGGTCGGTTGTTCTCATCCATATCAATTCTGTAAGGCGGTGTGAGCTCAGATATAACCCTCTTTGCAACATTTCCGCCGTAAAGACTGGGCTTTGAGCCCCATACCACTATTTTGCTCACAGGCTCCTTTGTAATCTCTGTCTTTACAAGCTCTTTGCTGTCATATTTGCCGTCTATGTATTTCTTTTTGTAATAGTTGATCTGCTTGCCGTTTTTACCCTTGCGCTCAACCTTTACCTGTTCTTCATACATGCTGTCGTCATACTTGACCTCGGTCTCATATTCTACAGTCACGGTCTTTTTGACTTCTTTATATGTTACTCTCTTAACCTGTACCTTGGTCTTTTCCGTAAGCTTTTTTGTCAGCTTCGGCGTAACAATATCATCTGCACCGACTCTGACACCTGCTGTTTTAAGAAAATCTGCAACAGTACACTCGGTGGTTCTGAGCTTCTGTGTTCTGCCGTCACTTTTCAGAGTAACAGTAAAGGCACGATAAATATCGACCTTCATATTTTCCGTAACGGGCACTTTCTTACCTACACTGAGCTTATCGCCGTCTTTCAGCTTTATGCCTGACTTTTCTATAGCGTCGCCTACAGTACCCGAAACAGTAACAATCTTAATAAGCTTGCCTTCATCATATATAAGCACATCGTGAGGCTTGGTTACAACAATAAGGCTTTCCTTTACCTGAGCATCAAAATACTCGGTAATAACAGTATTGTCTTCGCTCTTTTTAAGACCCGAACGGCCGACAATAAGCTCTGTGTCGTCGGTAAAAGACAAGACCGTAACTATGTCTTCATCGCATACAACATAGGTCACCACAAGCTCCTGCCACATAACGACAGTGCCTATAATCAAAAGGACAGTAACAGCAAAACCATAACAAATTCTGCGCTTGAGCTCTTGTAAATAAAGCAAAGCGCCTACAATATAATCAAGCATACTGCTACCTCCTTTTTAAAGCAAATTCGCTATATTATACTGCAAAGCCCCCGAAAAGTCAAATTTACCTGTTTTTCACTCGGCATTCACGGCAGCTTCTGTCAGCTTATACACTTCGCTTTCAACAAGCGCCGTCACTTCATCCACATCAAAAACAATGCCCTTTGACAGCAAAAAGCCTACCACATATTCCTTTTTCTTCTGACCTGTTTTACTGCCGTAAATCTGCTCTGCGGCCTTAACTGCAGTCTGCACCCAGAAGAGCAGCTTACGCTGTTTTTCTTCTGTGAGTCTTTGCTTGAGATAAGGGATAAGAAATGTTGTTACCGCCGCAGATAAAAGAGCAATAACACATTCAATAATAACCGTAAAATCAAAATCCATAGGTCTGCTCCTTTCGTAAATTATTTATGCGCCTGAACATTCAGGTGCTTTTCTATTTTATTTATGGCCTCAGTCACGGGTCCGTTGCACCCCTGCTCTCTGAGACCCTTGAGAGCCGCCAATACGCCGTAGCATATAACAGACTGCTCTTCTTTGAGAGATTTTATTTCGGCGTCCTGCTTGTTTTGTCTGATAATCCATCTGCAAAGGGCAAATAATGCACCGATCACAACGGCACCTGCACTGAACACCTCAGCAAAAAGCAAAAGCGCTTCTTTGATAATTATACCGTCTTCCATATTTTTCACCTCACATAAATCTGCAGTAATCAAGGCATATCCATTTACTGCCGCTGTAACAGCCCCAATTACCTTTCGTCTTGGTTATTTTAACAGTTTTGCCCTTAGTCAGTATACCTGTCTTTTTATAATTTGTATCGGGACCGACTCTGACATTGAGCACCGCCGTATCAACCTTATAGTACCCTGCCGAATATTTATCGGGCAGAGTTTTAAATTTAAGCGAGCCTGATGAAACCACCTTTGTAAAATCAGGGTCGATATAAAATATATCTTCGGGTTTGGATGCGGTCTTTGTTGTTGTCAGCACCCATTTGCCTTTGCTGTTCTGCATCCAGCCTGCACCTTTCATTTTGCCCTTACCTGCACTTATATGCAGATGGTTTGCCGTCGCTCCGTCTTTACCTTCGCGGGTGATTTTTTCTTTTCGCTTGAAGATATCTCCCACCTTGATATTTTTCAGATCTGCGTCATCAGGGTGAGTAATGAGCATAGTCATATAGTCCTCACTGCCGTCGGCAAAGCTCACTTTATCGGTACTCTCAAGCCATATTGTGTTAGTACCCTTGGTGCCTACGCCGTAAACGCGTCTGACTTTCATTTCATCACACGGACAGTAAATATAATCCTTTCCGGTGTCACTGCAGCCCTCGTCTATAGGATAATCCTTAGGAGTACCCGTAGTATGAGGCTTATGGGAGGTTTTGCCTTTATAATTCTGAGTTATCCTCATTGTTTTACAGGGATAAATTGCATAGTTCATTGTCTCATCCACCACCAGAAACTAAGATAAATTGCCGCTATGTAAAGACAGATTGTGTTGATTATTCTGTACATAGTTTCTCCTTTCCGAATTTGTCTGATAAAATTGAAAACTGCCCTGCAACATCTTTGCAAAGCAGTTTACCCTTCCATTGGTAATATTAAATTGTAATGCGGTTTTGCGGTACCACACTTTTAATTCTATGAGGAAATTCCGCCCTTGTCAATAGCTTATCGAACATTTGTTCCGATTTTCTCAAAAAAGTTACGGAGCCGTTTTCACAGCTCCGTAAACAATATCATTCACCTATAAAAGCTAAGATGTCGCCGAGGTTTTCTTCGCTTACCATATCGAAGCCCTCTTCAAACTTTTCAACCATTTCTTTGGCCTTGGGCTCATTGCTTTCCTTAAGCTTGCCCTTTATCATCTTAACCATCATGCCCATCATCATCTTATACATACCGCTGAGCTTTTTCATATCAAAAGCACCTGCAAGTGAGAAATAAGGCTCTGAGATTGAGTTCTTTTCCTTTATAGAGGCATCCTGGCTGTCGCTTTTCATCATACCTACTGCAACCACAGCTTTAAGAGTACCGAACTTGACTCTCGCTTCGCTGAGGCCCTGAACGGCACCTGCCATTACCCAGCCGATAAAGATTACATCACTGCCAACAGCCTTATCGCTGTCTGCAAAGGCATAGCAGGGGCAACCTGTTTTTTCTGAAAGCATTTCTGCATAACGCTTTGATGAGCCTGCATTTGAAACATAAACTATTGAAATCATATATTAACCTTCCTGATATTATTACTTGCTGATTACGGGCAGATTGAAGCAGTGCATCTGCAGACCGTTGAGAAGTCTGAGAGGCTCTGCAGCCTTGAACTCTGTGCCCTCAGCGAACATCTGCTGCTGAAGCATAATAGCCGCAAGAAGAGCCGGCTCTGCCTGAGATTTATGGCACTTGATGCTCTGCATCTTTATCTCTTCAAAGTCTGTGATATCGATAATAGTGTTAGGCTTATCTGTATAATAGAAGCCTACGCCCTTTACCTTCCAGGCGTCATCGCGGAGCTTGCCGTCGATAAACTCGGGATAGAAATTGCACTGAGCATCCATAGCCGCATATTTAACAGCATTACCTACCTTAATATGGTCGCTGTGACATTCTGTTTCGAGAGTGGGGTCTGCAGTGATAACATAGTCAGGCTTAATCTGTCTGATAACCTCCATTACCTTAAGAGAGATTTCTCTTTCTGAGTTATCGTTTTTATCTGCAAATCCGAGGAAGCCTGCATTCTTTACGCCGAGGAATTTCTGAGCCGCAAGTGCTTCCTTCTGTCTGATAGTCTGCACATTATTTTCCTTGCCGATATATTCGGGCTCTGCATATCTGTCGTCGGTTACGGTGAGCTCGTAAACCTCAACACCGAGAGATTTAAGCCACGCCATAGTACCTCCTGCACCGATCTGATTGTCATCAGGATGAGGCTGAACAAAAAGCACTCTCTTTGCCTTTGATAAATCAGGTGGCGCACAGAGAAGATCAGCCGCAGCAGTAACCTTTGAAACCACAGCCTTTGTTGCAACAAACTTTGCCGAAGCATTGCGTTTTCTTATAATTTCTTTTACTTTCATATTTCCTTCTCCTTTTGTAGTATTTTTCCTGTTACTTTTCTATTTTATATCAAATTACATCCTGAGTCAACTCATAAGAGGAAAAAACTGTCTCTATCTTTTTACTGCAGCTTTCGGGAGAATAAACCCATTTATCAATAAAATCACCGTCGTTATAATAAGTGACAGTCTCGTTGGGATATTCCGCATCGAAGGAGTCAACTATAATCAGCTTGATTTTCATTCTTTCGGGAATTAGATTTTTTATATATACACTTGCGTGCTGACCGGGCACTACCCCGGGTACATATTCGGCAAGACCTGCAAGGTTAGGCTTGAGCTCCACAAAAATGCCGTATCGTTCAACAGAGCGCACTATTCCGGGTACTGTTTCACCGGCTTTGAAAAGAGCCGCATTTTCTTCCCAGGTACCGAGAAGTTCCTTATAGCTCAGAGTAATTCTGCCCTCAGCATCAACACCCTTGACTACAGCCTTTATCTTCTGACCCGGAGTAAATCTCGCTGACGGGTGCGGTATCCTTGAAACGGAAATACTGTCAATAGGCATAAGCGCAGATATGCCTGCGCCGATATCGGCAAACACACCGAAGGATTCCATATGAGTAACAACCGCATCAATAACACAGCCGGGAGTAAGAGTTGAGATATAATCTCTCATACAGTCCTCCTGCACGCTCTTTCTGCTGAGCACTGCATATACCTCGCCGTTTTCATCTGTTTTAAAATCAATGATACGGCAGACCACGGGCTTGTTGACTCTTGAGATTATGGCAATGTCCCTGACAGAGCCGTCGGATATGCCGATAGCGCCCTCGTCTCTTGGGATAATCCCCTTCATTACACCTAAATCAACGTGAAGATTATGGTCCTTGTCGCAGACCGTAGCTCTTGCTTCAAGAATTTTTCCGCTGTAATAAGCCTCCTTCAGAGAAGCCTTTGACAGAAGAATGTTTTTGTTTTCCTGAGTTGCAATAAGATAGTTTTCCGGAAAATACTTTTTCATTTTTAAAACCCTTTCTGTTTTGGCAAGCTGTGAAACTCGCCTTATATTGTAATTTTAATATATGCTTATTCATCCCTCTAAATGCAAATTATGTCATTTAGCATTAATAAAGGTTGATATTCTCGGTTTATGTGTGGTATAATATATTGACAATAAAGTATGGCGGTGAAAATTATGGATATAAGAGTAGGCGATGTGCTTGTGATGAAAAAAAATCATCCCTGCGGCAACAACGAATTCGGTGTACTTCGCTCAGGTATGGATTTCAAGCTCGAGTGCAAAAAATGCGGTCATGTTGTTATGGTACCGCGCCTTAAGGCCGAAAAAAATATCAAGAAAATCATCCGCGAAGAAAGTGCCGAGTAATTTTGGCGTAATATAATCTTTGACATATCAGGAGTAATCTATGCTTAATAAATTAGCTTTAGTTGAAGAACGCTTTGAAGAAATCTGTCAGATGCTCTATGACCCTGCCGTTATCGCAGACCTTGAGCAATACAGCGCTCTTTTGAAAGAACATAAAAATTTAGAGCCCATCATCACAAAATTCCGCGAATATAAATCTGCCGACGAAACTCTTAAGGAGTCACGCGCTATGCTTGACGAGGGCGGTCTTGATAAGGACTTCCGCGAAATGGTGCAGGAAGAATATGAAAATGCCAAAGAAAACACAGCCACTCTTTATGAGGAGCTGAAGATTCTGCTCTTACCCAAAGACCCCAACGACGACCGAAATGTTATCGTGGAAATCCGTGGCGGTGCAGGTGGTGAAGAGTCAGCGCTCTTTGCAGGGGTACTTTACAGAATGTACTCAATGTATGCAGAATCACGCCGTTGGAAAACAGAAGTGCTTTCCTCCAACCCCACAGAGCTCGGCGGCTTCAAGGAAGTAAGCTTTATGATAAGCGGCGAGGGTGCATATTCACGATTTAAGTTTGAAAGCGGTGTTCACCGTGTGCAAAGAGTACCCGAAACAGAAACTCAGGGCAGAATTCACACCTCAACTGCAACTGTTGCCGTGCTTCCCGAGGCTCAGGATGTAGATGTGCAGATTAACCCTGCGGATTTGCAGATAGACACTTACCGCGCAAGCGGTGCAGGCGGTCAGCACGTAAACAAAACCGAATCCGCTATCCGTATTATTCATATACCTACAGGCACAATTGTTGAATGTCAGGATGAAAGAAGCCAGCACAAGAACAAAGACAAGGCTATGAAGATTCTTCGTTCCAGAATTCTCGAGGCTGAAAGAGAAAAGCAGATGTCCTCTATTGCCGACGAGAGAAAATCTCAGGTAGGCACAGGCGACAGAAGCGAAAGAATCCGCACATACAACTACCCTCAGGGCAGAATTTCCGACCACAGAATCGGTCTTACAATATATAAACTCGAGCAGTTTTTAAACGGTGACCTTGACGAAGTTATCGACGCACTCATCACCTACGACACTGCTCAGAAATTAAAAAGCGAAAGCTAAGTGATTAATATGAAAACCCTTCATTTTGAAATACACTCACCCGA
>JAGBSR010000165.1 GCA_017631745.1 Clostridia bacterium
CATCTGTAAGAGACAGCGCCTTTCTGTAAGCTTCGGCAGGGTCCGGGACAGAGAAGACATTTTTGCAGTAATACTTTGCGCACTCAGCGAGTATTTCGGGAGCTTCACCTCGTATAGGATCTGTGAGAGTGAATACGATATTTTCAGCAAGGGGACCTATGACGGAAAGAGCACAGGTGTAGTCCTTATCCTTCATAAAAGACATAAGCAGTGTAATCTTTTTGTCTGAGAGGTATTTATCAGCCATAGCAGAAAGAGCTTTTATGCAACCCTCGTTGTGTCCGCCGTCGAGGATGATGAGAGGCTCTTCTGAGAGTATTTCCATTCTGCCGGGAATGGTGAAATTATAAATGCCCTGAGTGATGTTTTCGTCGCTTATGTTAAAGCCGAGACTGCGGAGCTTTTTCATAGCTTCAGTGGCGGTGATCATATTTGCAATCTGATGTGCACCGCAAAGACGGGTAGTGATTTTAATATTATCATAAATAAACTCAGAGCCGAAAATGTCACTGCGCATTACACTGAGCTTGTCTGTGTCGGGTAAAGTGAGCTCACAGCCTGCTTCGTTGCACTTATTTATTATTACATCCACAGCTTCTTTTGTCTGAGGAATATAGCCGAAATTTTCCCCTGAGTCGGGGTAGGATATAACAGCAGAGCCTTTTTTGATGATACCGCTTTTTTCTTTTGCTATTTCCCTGACGGTATTGCCGAGCATCTCTGTATGGTCAAGTGAGATGCTCATAAAAATGCACTCTAAAGGCGAGGGTATGACATTTGTGCTGTCGTGTTCTCCGCCGATGCCCGCTTCAAGAATAACGATATCGGTGCCCTCTTTGGCAAAGTACAAAAAAGCGAGGACAGTTGTCACCTCGAAAACTGTGGGATAGAGGTCTTCCTTTTCCATAAGGTCGGTTTTTTCTTTGATGAGGGCTGTAAGAAAAGCGATATCATTGTGGCTGATGTAGGTGTTGTTTATCTGTATTCTCTCGCCGAATTCCACGATATAGGGTGAGGTGAAAAGCCCTGTTTTATAGCCTGCATCCTTAAGGATATATGACATAGCCGTCGATACGGAGCCTTTGCCGTTTGTGCCGACGACATGAATATATTTAAGCTTTTTATGCGGATTCCCGAGAAGAGAAAGAAGTCTTTCTATTCTTTCAAAGCCATTGCTTTTCTGAAATTTTCTTCTTGACATAATGTAATCGATAGCCTGATTGTAAGTCATATTTTCACCTCTTTATCAATTATTAAAAGTATATATCCCAAGGCTTCATATGTCAACAGCCAAAGTCCTTATATCTTAGCTTTCCAAGGCGTTTTTCACCGCATTTTTCATACAGCACCGATGCAAAAAGCACTCTGTCGATGTTTTCGGGGCGGAGATTTTCATATTCGTCGGGTAGTTCAATTTCACTCCCTGAAAGAACCTCGGCATTCATCATGTATTTTTTTTCGCCGGTGAAAACCGTACCGCTGAAATAGACGGGCACATCGCATTTGTGGGAAATCACTGCATTGCAGTCGAAGTAGTCTTTATCTGATATCACAAGAGAAAAGCCGTAATCTGCCATTAGCTTTTCGGATAGAGAGTTATATATATCAATTTTGTCGGTGATAACTCTGATGTTTTTAAGATAGGGGATAAGCATTTGAATATGGGCTTGATATATTCCGTCTCTGTCGAAGACGGCAATACTTTTTGAACGAAAAAGTTCCTTGTGATTTTTTATGTAATCTGTGGCGGAATTTATCAGCAGAAGCTTCGGTAATATTTCGGGCGTGAAGGCGGTGATATTTATGCCGTCGGGTATAGGGATATCTTCGGGTAAAAGCATGCAGTGGCGGAGTATGCCGATACATCTCTCTAACCTTTTCCAAGGGACTTTACCCATATGGTTATCAGTTGTGACGATAAAAAACGCATCGCCTGAGGGCAGATTGACTCTTTGACTTTTTATTTCAGGCTTTCGCAGGATTGTATTATTTTCTGATATCTGCAGTATGGCAAACAATATTATCACCTCACTGCTATAATTATGAGCTGTGGGTGAGAATTTATGAATGAATGTGCTGCTGTCGGGCAGGTGGGGCGGCTCCATTGCCGAACTGCGTTCGGCTACGCCGTACCGTCGGTACGGCGTAAAATCGCTTTGCGATTTGATGGAGCCGCCGCTCACCTTTACCGCAAACTGAAAAAAAGAGCGGCAAACGCCACTCTTTAAGATAAGCTTAAATTAAACTTTCATTTTCATCAGACCGTGCTTGTTGCAGTAGAGGTAAAGATAACCTCTGCCGCGGAATTGCATTCTTGTTTCGGCGTTGCTCTCGGGATAGAGCTTGATAAACTGAACTCGGTCACTTGTTACATAAGCCATAAAAGATATGAAATGACTTTTGCTCATAGAATGATGCACAGTAATGAATTTCTCATCTTCCACAGGCTCGATAGTAACAGCATGGTCATCATCGATTTCTTCAGCTTCAAGAGTAGGTAGGGTGATGCCACAGCAACTGACGAGAGTAGCTCCTGTGGTGTGGATAACATTGCCACAGACAGGGCAGACATAAAATTTTGAAAAGAGAATGTTGGCAGAAGTATTTTTATTTATAACGGTATCACCTGACATAAGCTCCATAACCGAAACACCGAGAGCCTGACTGAGTGGCTCGATAAGCGAGATATCGGGGAGACCTTTCGAGGTTTCCCATTTTGAGACGGCTTTGCTGCTGACGCCTATGAGTTCGGCAAGGGCAGTCTGTGTCAGACCCTTGTCTTCGCGCAGGCGCTTGATAGTCTGTGCTGTTATATATGTGTCCATAGTGGTATCTCCTTTGGCTTGGTGAATTCATTATAGTTTATGCCGAAGAAAATTACAACCTACGAATCGTGGAAAAGAAAAGAAGAAGCGAGCAAAGTTTTGGTCAAGCTTTTTCAAAAGCTTGTGGGGCATCGTCGCCGAAGCGTCGCCTGTGGCGGATTAAACAAGGTGACGATGGCGCAGCGGTCAAAATTGCTCGGCGCTCCAAGCCGGTAAGCAATTTTGGGAACCGCAAGAGGAAGAGGGCAAAGCCCTGCCACAAAAAGAATAACAACAAAAAACCGAGCTGACAAAAATCAACTCGGTTTATCTTTTTATTGCGCTCGCCGCGGGGCATTACTTTTGCTAGCGCGCAAAAGTAACCAAAACGCGCTGCTGCTCTTTATCTATTACAGGCTGCAAGCATCGTGGTGATCGTGATCTTCAATCTTGCCTACGATGGGTTCGGGGTCAATGCCCTGACGTGTGTAGTAGTCTGCGAGAGCTGCCTTGATAGCCTGCTCTGCAAGTACACTGCAGTGGATTTTTACTGCGGGAAGTCCGTCGAGAGCTTCAACAACTGCCTTGTTTGTGAGCTTGAGAGCTTCGCTGATAGGCAGACCCTTGATAAGATCTGTTGCGATTGAGCTTGTTGCAATAGCACTTGCACAGCCGTAGGTCTTGAACTTTACATCTACGATAATGTCGTTTTCAATTTTAAGATACATCTTCATGATGTCGCCGCATTTAGCATTACCGATTTCACCTACACCGTTTGCATCTTCAATTACACCAACGTTATGAGGGTTGGCAAAATGTTCCATTACTTTTTCGCTGTATACCATTTTAGTTTATCTCCTTTAGTTGTTCTTTTCGTTTTCGAGGATGTGCTCCCAGAGGGGTGACATATCACGAAGTCTTTCGATAATGGGAGGAAGCACCTCTAAGATATAGTCAACATCTTCAATTGTGTTATTTTCACCGAGTGAAAGACGAAGTGAGCCGTGAGCTACCTCGTGCTTAAGACCGATTGATAAGAGTACGTGGCTGGGATCGAGACTGCCTGATGTGCAAGCTGAACCGCTTGAAGCGCTTACGCCCTTCATATCAAGCATAAGAAGTAAGCTTTCACCCTCAACACCCTCAAAGCACATACTGAAGTTGCCGGGAAGTCTCTGCTCTTTATCGCCGTTGATTCTTGAGTGAGAGATTTTGCTTGCACCCTCAAAAAGTCTGTCGCGAAGAGCCTTAACCTTTGCGTGGTTTTCTTCAAGGTGTTCAACCATATCTGTAATAGCAACACCGAGACCTACGATGCCGGGTACATTTTCAGTGCCTGCTCGTCTGCCGCTTTCCTGAGCACCGCCCTCGATGAGGTTGGGAAGGCGAAGCCCCTTTTTGCAATAGAGTGCGCCTGTACCCTTAACGGCGTGGAATTTGTGACCTGAAAGAGAGAGCATATCAATGTTCTGCTCTTTAACGTCAATTTTAACATGACCTACTGCCTGAACAGCATCTGTGTGGAAGAGTACGCCCTTATCGTGGCAGAGCTTGCCGATTTCAGCGATAGGCTGAATGGTACCGATTTCGTTGTTGGCGTACATAATTGTAACAAGGCAGGTTTCATCTGTGATTGCCTTTTCTACATCTTCAACCTTAACAATACCGTTTTCATAAACATCGAGGTAAGTTACTGTGAAGCCTTCTTTTTCTAAAGCTGCCATAGTATGAAGTACGGCGTGATGCTCAAACTTTGTGGTGATAAGATGCTTCTTACCTTTCTTAGCACCGAGGGCTGCTGCACCTC
>JAGBSR010000166.1 GCA_017631745.1 Clostridia bacterium
ATAAAAATCAAAAATAAATAAAAAAAGTGGAAAACTCAAACTGAATTGAGGTTTCCACTAAAATTTTTATTATATTTCAAAGCCTTCCAAAAACTCTTTTATCTCTTTTTCGGACTCTGCCGAAATGCTTCCCTGTACTATTTCGGGCTTGCCGCCGCCTCTGCCTGAAAAACGGCTGTTAAGAGCCTTTGCAAGAGGTTGAAGATTAACTTGTCTGCTTACGATACAATAGCGATATGAGCCGTTTTCGCCCGAAAAACAAGCGGCAAACTTTCCTGTCTTATCCATAAGTGAAATCGCAAAATCCTGCAACAGCTTGCCCTGAAGCTTTTCGTCAAAGATGACGATTTTTTCCTCGTGAGCAATGCTCTGACTTTTAAGTGTGAGGAAGTCTCTTGTCATACCGATGAGGTCGAATTTGAGCTTTTCGTTTTCGTTTCTGAGTCTTTCAACAGCCGCCGCTGTTTCGTCCTGCTTTGATGAAGTGAGATTTGAAACAAGGCGGTTTTGCTTTAATTTGTGTCTTATGTCAAGCATAGCTCTTTCTCCGCAAAGGATGCTCACTCTTGTGCCACCCTTATATCTTTCAAAATTCACCACTCGCACGATGCCGATTTCACCTGTAAATTTAACATGGGGAGCACAGCAGGCACAGATATCCACACCGGGAATTTCCACAAGCCTTACCTGACCCTCGATTTCGATTTTACTGCGGTATTTAATCTTACTGAGCTCCTCGTCCGAGGGGAAGGTGACCTTGATTTCGAGGTTGCGCCATATAGCTTCATTGACAAGGTTTTCTACTTTACAGATATCATCTTCATTCAGCTCGCCGTCAAAGTCGAGAGTGACAACTTCGCTTCCCAGATGAAAACCCACATTGTTATAGCCGTAAAGTGAATTGACAATGCCCGAGAAAATATGCTCGCCTGAATGCTGCTGCATATCGGAAAAACGCTTGTTTTTATCGATTTTTCCACTTAAAACAGTGCCGATTTTTAACTTTTTAGCATTTTCCTCAGAGTTTTTAACAAAATGCACTATCTTGCCGTCAATAATTTGTATGTTTTCCACATTGATACCACCCAGGCTGCCTTTATCGCAGGTCTGACCGCCGCCCTCGGGAAAGAAAGCTGTGCGGTCAGTTTCGATGTAAATATAATCGTTATCGCTGTAAAGGGAAGTAACTTTACAGTTGAACTCGTAAAGGTAGCTGTCGGTATCATATAACTTAACTGTCATAGATACGAACTCCTTTTTTTATCTGAGCTTATGAATGAAAAGTCCACTCAGAAGCTTAGGCTCAAACCAGGTTGATTTCGGGGGCATAACCTCACCTGCGTCAGCAATAGCCATAAGGTCTTCGAGAGATGTGGGGTACATTGAAAAAGCGATAACCATATCACTGTGGCATCTTCTTTCAAGCTCACCGAGACCGCGGATACCGCCTACGAAATCGATGCGCTTGTCTGTTCTCGGGTCTTCGATGCCGAAAATGGGAGTGATGCAGTTATTCTGCAAAATTGAAACATCAAGTCTGCCGACGGGGTCGTTTTCGTCGAAGGTACCCTCTTTGGCTGTCAGCTTATACCACTTCTCTTCGAGATACATACCGAAGGTGTGCTTGCTTTCGGGCTTATATTCACCGTTGCCGTTGTAGCTTTCAACGGTGAATTTTTCGCTGAGCTTCAAGATAAACTCATCCTTGGTATTGCCTGCTATGTCTTTCATAACTCGGTTGTAGTCCATAATCTCAAGCTCATCCTCGGGGAAAGCAACAGCAAGGAAGAAGTTGAACTCTTCGTCACCAGTGTAATCGGGGTTAGCATCTCTTCTCATATTACCGACTCTTACGGCACTTGCACAGCGGTGGTGACCGTCTGCGATATAGAGATAGTCTATTGCCTCAAATGCACTCTGAAGCTTAGCGTTAACCTTGTCGCAGTCCACAACCCAGACAGTGTTTGCAATGCCGTCGTCTGTTACGAAATCATAGCAGGGAGAGTGAGTCTCTTTCCAATCGTTGATAATCTCGCTGATAGCGTCATTCTTGCGGTAGGTAAGGAAGATAGGTCCTGTGTTGGCATCGCAATAGTCAACGTGGCGTATGCGGTCAGCCTCTTTATCTGCGCGGGTAAACTCGTGCTTTTTGATAATGTTATTCATATAGTCGTCGATTGAAGCACAGCCTACAAGACCTGTCTGACTTCTGCCCTTCATAATCTGACGGTAGATATAAAAGCAAGGCTTTTCGTCCTGCTTGCAGATGCCCTCTGACTCTAATTTATCGAGATTTTCTCTTGCCTTGAGATAGACCTTTTCGTCATATATATCAATGCTCTCGTCAAGGTCAACCTCAGCCTTGTCTACGTGCAGAAATGAATAGGGCTTTCCCTTTACCATTTCCCTTGCTTCCTGAGAGTTCATAACATCATAGGGCAAAGCAGCCACTTTTTCTGCATTCTCATTTGTGGGGCGTACTGCCATAAAAGATTTAAATATTGCCATAAAAATTTCTCCTTTATTTATATCGTTTTGCTTTGTCGTTAGGTCAGTTGATTTGCACATAACCGGATTTTTCGATTAATGCTTGACCTTCATCGGATAAAAGCCAATCCACTAAAATAGGGATATTTTCATTTTCATTGTCTGCACGGTAGATAGCGTAAAACTGTGCAACAATGGGATAGCTGCGATTTTGAATGTTTTGCGCACTTGGGTAAACTCCATTCAAGGAAAGCATTTTTACTGAATCGTTTTCTACAATGCCATCCATATAGTAGCGGAATGAGAAGCCGATAGATGCTCCGGTAATAGCTAACAGAGATTTTCGCCCGATTTTATAATCTCCCATAAACGCTTCAAAGGTTGTCTGGCTTCCGCTGCCTTCTAGTCTTGTTACAGGGTTAATAACTCGGTTTACTCCACCGACCTCTGACCAATTTGTGTATTCACACGCATATATTTTTCTAATCTGCTCGGTAGTAAGATTATCAATGGGATTATTTTCATTTACAAAGAACACAAAGCCCTCTAATCCGATAGGTACATAAACTAATTCTACACCTTTTTCCTTCGCATACTGTTTTTGTGCATCGGAAGGAGCAGCACAAAAGAATATATCCGTTATTCCGTCGACAATTGCTTGATAACCGCGAACAGTATTTTTATACTGCATTGCACTATCTTCAGCGAAGTTTTCTCCGTAATAATTGTCGTCTGAAAATTCGCCGCCATCGTAAGTAACACAACCGTCAGGATATACATTATCAATAACAGCAGCATAAACCGGAACTAAAGCGGCAGCTCCGTCAAGAACAGGAAGGTTATCGGTCAGTTTCAGAGAGGACTCTATCTCCGGAAGATCGGAGTCTTCCTTATGAGGAAGATAACTTCTCACATCAATCATTTGTGCTTGTGTTACACCACTAAAGTTATTGGAGAGCCTGCGAGTAAGCAGCTGATACATACTCAGATTGAATGCCGCAAATAACGCAACAATCAGTACGATTGACATAATTTGCTTTATAAGCTTCATTTAACCCCATAGCTCCTTTCCAATAAAATAGATTATGGAGCAATGTTCATAAGCATAGATCGCATAAATAAAGTGTGCTATGGTCAGTGCAAGGCATACACCTATAACCGATAAAAGTATTATTGAAAATGTGCGATCTTTCATATTCCCACCTCACATAAAGGCTGCAGCCATAAACATAAGTGCGATAAAGCCAATAACTATTGCTGCGTAAACACCGGCAATAATAGACAGCACAATCAGCATGATTTTACGCTTCTTGATTTCATCATCAGAAAATGTACCCGGAGATACCTTGTTTTGCTTATTTGCAGATACATAACGGTATAGGCTGATGCCAAACAACACAATCCAGATAATAGGTATTGCAAAGAAAAATATGTCGTACGATAGGATACCAAACATAAAGAAACCTCCTTAAAAGTTATACAATTATATTTTATAATTTTTGCCTTTCTTTGTCAACAGATATGTATATTTTAAAATCAGCGGCGAAAGATAAAACAGAAAGAAAAGAGGGATAAGCTATGTCTATATCAAATGAAGAATACGGAAGGATGGCAAAACGCCTTTCGCCCAATTCTCCCGTGGTTACGGATTGCATAAAAGCATTTATCTTTGGCGGAAGCATCTGTGCCTTTGCCGAGGGGCTTAACATCGCATTCAGTTATACCTCTATGACTCAGGAGGAGTCCAAGGCACTGACTATGATAATTCTCATTGCAATTACCGCCATACTCACAGCCTTCGGTGTTTTTGATACCATTGCAAAGCACGCAGGTGCAGGCACTATGGTACCCATTACGGGCTTTGCCAACTCAATAGTCTGCTCCGCCCTTGAGTTTCAGACTGAGGGAAGAATTCTCGGTACCGCGGCGCAGATGTTTACCATCGCGGGCCCCGTTATAGTTTTCGGTTGCTCTACGGCGGCGTTGTACGGTTTGATTATATATCTTTTCGGGCTTTACTAAGGAGGGTGCTATGGCAACAAGACGCGGAAAAACTATTATCACCGAGCTGAAGCCTAAGGTGATAGCCTTTGCTTCGGCTGTGGGAAAAAAAGAGGGACAGGGCCCCCTCTCAAAAGAATTTGACGAGATATATGAAGATACCACTATGGGCGAGGACTCCTGGGAAAAGGCGGAGAGCCTTTATCTGAAAGCCGCCATCAGCAAGGCGCTCGCAAAGTCGGGTCTTAGCAAAAGCGACATTGATATTATCTGTTCGGGCGACCTTTTAAATCAGTGCATCGGCTCGAGCTTCGGCATAAGAGATTTTCAGTTGCCTTTCTGCGGTGTCTACGGTGCCTGCTCGACTATGGCGCTGAGTCTTTGTATGACAAGTCTTATGATAGAAACGGGAGCCTTCACCAACTGCATAGCCGCCACAAGCTCACATTTCTGCTCAGCTGAAAAGCAATTCCGCAAGCCTCTTGAGTACGGCGGTCAGCGGCCGCCCACAGCCCAATGGACAGTTACAGGCTCGGGTGCAGTTGTACTCTCAAAAGACGGCGGCAGGGGAGTGTATATCGATAAAATTCACCTTGGCACCATTCAGGATTTAGGCATCCTTGACAGCAACAATATGGGTGCGGCAATGGCACCTGCCGCCAAGAAAACCATAGCCGACTTTCTCAGTGACACGGGCACAAAGCCGTCGGATTATGATGCCATATTCACGGGCGACCTTGGCAGTGTAGGCTCTGAGCTTTTGTGTGAGCTTATGCTAAAAGAAGAGGGCATTGACTTGGGCACTGTACACAAGGACTGCGGACTTATGATTTATGACCGTGAGACTCAGGATGTTCACGCAGGCGGCTCGGGATGCGGTTGCAGCGGCAGTGTGCTGTGCTCGCATATCTTGTCGGGTATGCACAAGGGAAAATATCGCAATATTTTGTTTATCGCTACGGGTGCACTTATGTCAACGGTATCGTCGCTTCAGGGACAGACAATTCCAGGCATTGCCCATCTTGTCAATTTCAGAAAGGGGTGAAAAATATGAATCTGATTAAAACAATCAAGTGTCTTTGCTGTCTCGTTAGCTGCTCGAAATATCTCTATTACATTAAAAAGGCCCTTTGCGTGGTAACTATTGTGGTGTTTGTGCTGGCGTTTTTCTGCAATATGGATAAGTGCAGGGATATGGTTTCAAAGTTCAGGGAGATGTGATATGGATATAGTTGTTGATTTGCTCAAAGCCTTTGCCGTGGGCGGTGGAATATGCATTATAGGGCAGTTGCTTATAGATTTCACCAAAATGACCCCCGGTAAGGTGTTGGTGCTTTTTGTGGTTGCAGGTGTGGTACTCGGTGCAGTGGGAGTTTACGAGCCCTTGGTTGATTTCGCAGGTGCGGGTGCAACAACACCTCTCACGGGCTTCGGCTATGCTCTCGCCAAGGGTACAAGACAAGCTGTAGCTGAAAAAGGACTTCTAGGTGCCATAAGCGGGCCGTTTTCATCGGCAAGTGTGGGCATTATGGCGGCGGTGCTCAGCGGACTTGTGGTGAGTCTCTTTGCCAAGCCCAAGGATAAGTGAGTCCGACAGATTGACGGATGACTCGTTCTGTGATAGAATGAAAAAAAGGAATGGTGTTAATATGAAAGAAAATGAATTTGATTTTGATAATATTATAAAATTTAAGTCTTTGGCAGATAAAATTCAAAACATATCAGTTGATGAACTTAATGAGGATGAATTTGACCTCGATGAGTTTATTGATAGCGGTGTTGTTGAGTTATTTAAAGAAATGCTTTCTGCAGAATTATCTGAACCTTTTGACGATGTATCTGAGGATTCGTTATACGAAGAAATAGTTGATAATTATTTTATTCTTATACAAGAACTCGGTATCAATGATTTTAATTTCTTTAGATTTGCAAGATATAATTATTGCCGTGAAATAATCATCGACCGACAAAACTTTGATCTTGATGCTGAATTTTGTCACGACGATTTGGTGGCAACCGAAGCCTTGTGCGCCATTGACTGCTTGATTGCAGATATTGATGCAGAAGACGAAGAGCTGATTCTTAAAAAAGTTGAAACCATGATAAATATGCGAATCAGGGATGAAGATTAATTATACTTGTTCAGCGTGTGGAGTAAAATCTGCATGCTGTTTTTTTATCCCTCGGCAGG
>JAGBSR010000167.1 GCA_017631745.1 Clostridia bacterium
CTCTTCGTCCATGTTGATTTCGCCGCAAACGGATACACAGCAGTTACCCATACCACGGGCAACACCGGAAGCTTGAGAGTTCATACCACCGCGAACGGTCAGGATACCCGCAGAAGCCTTCATACCGGTGATATCTTCAGGAGAGGTTTCAAGACGAACAAGAACAACCTTTTCGCCACGAGCATTCCAAGCTTCTGCATCTTCAGCAGTAAATACAACCTTACCGCAAGCAGCACCGGGAGATGCGCCAAGACCCTTACCAGCAGGAGTAGCAGCCTTAAGAGCCTTTACGTCGAACTGAGGATGGAGAAGGGTATCGAGGTTTCTGGGATCGATCATAGCAACTGCTTCTTTTTCGGTCTTCATGCCTTCGTCAACGAGGTCACAAGCGATCTTGAGAGCAGCCTGAGCGGTTCTCTTACCGTTACGAGTCTGCAGCATGTACAGCTTTTCGTTTTCAACGGTGAATTCCATGTCCTGCATGTCGTGGTAGTGGTTTTCAAGAAGTGCACAAACTTCTGTGAACTGCTTGTATGCAGCGGGGAATTTATTAGCCATTTCAGCGATGGGCATGGGAGTTCTTACACCGGCAACAACGTCTTCACCCTGTGCGTTTGTAAGGAATTCACCCATAAGCTTCTTTTCGCCTGTAGCGGGGTCACGTGTGAAAGCAACACCTGTACCACAGTCTTCACCCATGTTACCGAAAGCCATAGCCTGTACGTTAACAGCTGTACCCCATGAGTAGGGAATATCGTTGTCACGACGGTAAACATTTGCACGGGGGTTGTCCCATGAACGGAAAACTGCCTGAACAGCACCCATAAGCTGCTCTTTGGGATCTGTGGGGAAGTCAGCGCCGATCTTAGCCTTATATTCAGCCTTGAACTGCTCAGCGAGTTCCTTAAGGTCGTCAGCTGTAAGCTCAACGTCCTGAGTAACGCCTCTTTCTTCCTTCATTTTGTCAATAAGCTCTTCGAAGTACTTCTTACCAACTTCCATAACTACGTCTGAATACATCTGGATGAATCTTCTGTAGCAGTCGTAAGCCCATCTGGGGTTGCCTGACTTCTTAGCCATAACTTCAACAACTTCTTCGTTAAGACCGAGGTTGAGGATTGTATCCATCATACCGGGCATTGATGCACGAGCACCTGAACGTACGGATACAAGGAGAGGTCTTTCGAGGTCGCCGAACTTCTTACCTGTGATCTCTTCCATCTTTTCGATGTTAGCCATGATCTCAGCAACGATTTCATCGTTGATCTTGCGACCGTCTTCATAATACTGTGTACAAGCTTCTGTTGTAATTGTGAAGCCCTGAGGAACGGGAAGGCCGAGAGTTGTCATTTCAGCAAGGTTTGCACCCTTACCGCCGAGAAGCTCTCTCATGCTGCCGTTGCCTTCTTTGAAAAGGTATACCCATTTCTTAGCCATTGGAATTTCCTCCTGAAAATAAAAAATAATTGATAAGTTTATGCAGGGACAGCCTATAAATGGTCATAGTTATCCCACTTCAATAGATTTTACCAAATATTTATAAAAAAATCAACTGTTTTTTTGAATATAGATAAAATAAAATTGCCGCCGTTTTTAGTAGATTTTATATAGTGTTTTTCCTGATTTTTTCAGGCACTTGAATAATATGTTAAATTTTCGGTTTTCGGTGGAATTTAACGCTTCGGTGTGATACAATGTTATAATGTAATATTATGAGGTATCATATTACCTCTTTTACGGAGGTCTTATTATGAAAAAAGCATTGGCAACAGCCATGGTTATACTTACGGTATTATGTCTTTTTACAGCCTGCAAAAAAGACGGTTCAGGCAAAGACAGCACCGACACGGATGACATAAAAGTAGTGGACCTTTCAACCACGAGAGAAAGAGAAGAAACCACTGCACCCAAGGCAAACAAAAACATCACCGTTTCTATTCCTAAAGCTTTCGTTGAAAGCAAGGCAGGCGGTGACATAGAAAAATATGCAGCCACCTACGGCTACAAGATACTCAGAGAAACAGACGGCAGCATAACTATGAAAATGGACGGTATGACATATTCCTTTATGCTTTCGGGTGTCGGTATGGATACCATAATCGCTTTGGGCGACATCGTAGATTCAGACGAATATCCCTTTGCTGTGAAGCTCGGCGATTACAACAGCGATTTCAGCTATATCCTTATGCTTATCGACACCGACAAATATGAGGGCAACCCTTCATATAAAGAATTGGCAGAGCTCATAGGCTTATGCGGTCTTTATTATCAGTATTTCACAATAGAAAAAGACAACAGATGTGAAGTTATACTTGCAAGCGAAAAATCCGGCAAGGTTCTTTACAGAGATATTTATACAGACTGACACCACATCAGATAAGGAGACGTAAAATGAGTTTTATTGAATTTGACAAAGTATACAGAAGATACCAGACCGGCGAGGTTTCCATTCCCGCCGTTGACGGTGTATCCTTCCAGATAGAAAAAGGCGAGTTCTGTCTTATTGTCGGTACCAGCGGTGCCGGTAAATCAACGGTACTCAACATCCTCGGCGGTATGGATATATGCGACGACGGTAAGGTGAGAGTTGCCGGCAGACCCATCAACGACCTTTCAAAGGCAGAGCTGGTTGACTACAGAAGATATGATGTAGGCTTCATCTTCCAGTTCTACAATCTCGTACCCAACCTTACAGCTCTTGAAAATGTTGAGCTTGCCACTCAGATGTGTAAAAAACCCATCAAAGCGGAAAAGATTCTGGCAAAAGTCGGTCTGAGAGACAGAATGGATAACTTCCCCTCACAGCTTTCGGGCGGTGAGCAGCAGAGAGTTTCTATCGCAAGAGCCCTCGCAAAAAATCCCAAGATACTTCTTTGCGACGAGCCTACAGGTGCTCTCGATTACCGCACCAGCAAGCAGATACTCAGCCTGCTGCACAGAACCTGCCGTGAGACGGGTACAACAGTAGTTGTAATCACTCATAACACCGCTCTTGCTGCCATGGCAGATCGTATTATAACTATGCGTTCAGGTAAGATTGTTCAGATTGCAGTAAATGACCATCCCATACCCGTTGAAAGGCTCGAATGGTGATAAGAAAATGAAATTTAGTAATGTTCTCATTACCGACGCCCTTCGTACCGTACAGAAAACCCGGTCGAGATTTTTCTCTATTATGGCCATCGTTGCTCTGGGTGTAAGTTTCTTTACTGGTATGAATGCAACGGCGCCGGATATGCTTGACACTATGCTGGAGTACGCCAAAACAAGCAACATGGCAGATATCCAGATTATATCTACTGCAGGTCTTACTGATAACGATGTTTCTGTTATTCAGTCTATCAACGGTGTTGAAACTGCAATTGGCGAAAAGTTTGTCGACGGTGTTGTCAAGGTCAACGGCGCACCTGTAAGTGACACCGACGGCTCCGAGCTTACAGTAAGAGCTCTCCCCCTTGATCTTAACAAGCTTGCAAATGTCAACTCCGGTGTTGACGACCGAAGCTTTATGAACAGACCTCAGCTTATCGAAGGCTCATGGCCCTCATCACCCAATCAATGCCTTATTGACGAAAGTGCTCTTTCAACTCCGGATGAGTTCGAAATCGGTGCCGTCATCTCTATTGAGGGTGAAAATAAGGACCTGACAAAATCTCTCACTCATCAGGAATTCACCGTTGTCGGAATTATCCGTTCACCTCTTTATATTTCCTACGAGAGAGGCTATACCACTATCGGTACAGGTAAGCTCGGTACTTTTATCTACATTCCCTCCGAAAACTTCCTTGATGATTACTATTCGGTAATGTATATAAAAATCGCAGGAAGTGACAGCTACGACCCCTATTCCAAGGAATACGACGATTTCATCGGTCAGTACACCGACTATATAGACTCAATTTCAGGCGAGCTGCTTTCAAACAGAGTCACATCTCTCAAATCTCAGTATTCTGTCGAGGTTGCAAACGCCGAGATTGAATATGCCAAGGCTAAAACTGATACCGAAGCAAAGCTTGCTGCCGCAGAAGAGCAGATGAAAGAAATTCTCGATATGGCTGAAAACGGCGAGCAGAAGCTTCTTGAATACAAACAGCAGTATAACGAAAAGGCACAGGAAGCAGCCAATGCCATAGACTCTGGTAAATTTGAGCATTCCACACAGTATGCACAGTGGGAAGCAAAAATGAAAGAGTACAACGAAACCAAGGCACTTCTCAAACAGCACGAAAATGCAGAGCAGCAATATAACAACGCCAAAACAGAGCTCAATGTTGCTAAGCTTCAGGTGAACACCATGGCTTCAACCGTTGATTATCTCTCAGACCTTGTTGTTACAACCCGCTCAGCTCTTGATCATTTTGAAGAGACACAGTCAGGCGGTATTGAGGGTATGATTGACCGCTTTCTGGATTCAGGTCTGGCCGGCGAAGAGGTTGACCAGATTATCAACACCATCAGAACAGCAACCGCCGTCGGTACTGCAAAGGAAATGGTGGCTTATATGGAGCCTCAGCTTCAAGCTCTTGAAGTCAAGCTGGCATCAGCAAAAAAAGACCTTGCAGACTCTAAAACAACTCTCGCCCAGAAAGAGGCTGAACTCAAGCAGGCAGAGCAGATGATAGCTCAGCTCAAGCAGGCAGAAGCTCAGATGGAAAGTGCTCAGCAACAGCTTGAAGAAGCTGAAAAACAGCTCACCGACGCAGGCTATGATATTCAGTTCGGCGAGCTCGAAGTTCTCACTCAGCTCAGCGATATGAAAAATCAAATTAACCTCTATGAACAGAGTGTAATGCTGGCTAAAGAAAAGGCAGCCACTATCGAAGAGGAGTTCAAATCAGGAAAACAGCAAGCAGAAAACGCACTTGAAAGTGCAAGACTTCAGCTTGAAGAAGCAAAACAGTTCCTTCTGGGTCTCGATTCAGCCAAGTGGACAGTTTCCAACAGAGATGACTCCCTTTTAGGTTTCGAGGATTATGCAGAGGTGGCAAGCAGAACTGCAGCTCTTTCAGCCATCTTCCCCTGGTTCTTCTTCCTTGTTGCAGGTCTGGTTTGTCTTAATACAATGACACGAATGATTGAAGAAGACAGAACGAGACTCGGTACTTTCAAGGCTCTCGGTCTTACAGATACCGAAATTATGTCAAAGTATCTTATCTACGCTTTACTCGCTTCATTAATCGGCAGCGTAGGAGGCTCCCTCTTCGGATTTGTATTCTTCCCCTCCGCAGCTTCTATGGGCTTCCAGATACTCTTTGATATGCCGTCGCTTATTTTATCTTACCGTTTCGCCTACGGTATCACAGGCATACTTATTTCAGTTGCTATCACAGTTTTTGCAGCATATCACACCTGCTATAAGAGTCTCGCAGTTGTACCCTCAACTCTTATGCGTTCCAAGGCTCCCGTATCAGGTAAGAGGATTATCCTTGAAAACCTGCCCTTTATATGGTCAAGACTTAACTTCACCTGGAAGGTAACTCTCAGAAATGTTTTCAGAAATATGAAACGCTTTGTAATGGCCACTCTGGGTGTAATGGGCTGTACAGCTCTTCTGGTTGCAGGCTTCGGTCTCAACGATTCCATTAATGACACTCTTGCAAATCAGTTCACCAAAGAGGATCGAATATGGAGTTACGATATGCAGATCGTTCTCAACGGTGACTTTGATACCACCGTTGAGAAATGTGAAGGCTATGAAGCTGTAAAGAATCACTCTATGATTCAGTCTGCATCTCTGAGCTATATGAAAGTTTTCAACGCTGTCAGCGATAACGGTGAAAAATTTCTTGAAACTTATCTTATCGTACCCGAAGAAGCTTCGGCCCTCAGCAACTATATCAACCTTAGAGAAAGAGGCAAGGGTACTCAGCATCTTCTTTCAGATAACGGTGCAATCATCACCGAAAAGCTGGCTCAATCTATGAGCATAAAACCCGGTGACTATATCACAATAGAAATCGATGATAATCAGAGAGTACAGCTTCCCGTTGCAGCTATCACAGAAAACTACGCTTTCCATTATGTCTATCTCTCGAAGGCACTCTACACCAGCATCTTCGGTTCAAATCCCAGATACAACTACATCACCGCTAACCTTGCCATTGACAATATTTCAAACGAGCAGGAGGTTCAGCTGACAAAGGATTTACTGGACGAATATGAAATCAGCGCAGTTGCCTTTACAGAACAGATTCAGGATTCTTTCATTAATATCCTTGACTCTATTGAATATATCGTTCTAATCCTTATTGTATCGGCAGCTTTACTTGCCTTCATAGTTCTCTATAACCTGTCAATCATTAACATCACTGAGCGTATCAAGGAAATTGCAACTCTCAAGGTGCTTGGCTTCGATGATATGGAGGTTTCCGCATACATCTTCCGTGAGAATGTCATTCTTTCAATTATAGGTATGACTGAAGGTGTCGTAGCAGGTATAATTCTTCATAAACTGGTGCTCTTTATGGCAGAGGTTGACATCGTTATGTACGGCAGAGATATCCACTTCCTGAGCTATATCTATGCACTGGCTATGGCATTTGGTTTCTCTATGTTCGTCAATGTTGTTCTTCACAAAAAGTTGCAGAAGGTCGATATGGTAGAATCACTCAAGTCCATAGAATAATTTTATATTATCAATCAGGGTGGGTTTCATCCGATTCCCACCCATAAAAAAGGAAAGTGAATATATGTCCCTGGCAAATATGAAAGACCTGCTTCTTGATGCACAGAAGGGCGGCTATGCCGTCGGCTCATTCTCCATAGCCAATATGGAAATGATACTCGGTGTTATCAAAGCGGCAGAAGAAACAAAATCCCCCATTATCCTGCAGATAGCAGAGGTAAGACTTAATCACTCACCCCTTCACATCATAGGCCCCACAATGATAGCTGCAGCTAAGAATGCCAAGGTACCCGTAGCGGTGCATCTTGACCACGGCACCACTCTTGAATGCATAAAACAGGCTCTCGAAATCGGCTTTACATCAGTAATGTTTGACGGCTCACACCTGGATGTGGAAGAAAACATCGCTATGACAAAGAAGGTTATCGAGATGGCAAAGCCCTACGGTGCGGCAGTTGAAGCTGAAATCGGCTGTGTAGGAGGAAGCGAGGACGGCAGTGTGGATATCGCAATGAGATGCACCTCGCCCGAGCAGGCTAAGCACTTCTATGACGAAACAAAGGTTGATGCGCTTGCTATTGCCATCGGTAACGCACACGGCTTTTATAAAGAAGCTCCCGAGCTGAGATTTGATATTCTCGAAAAGGTCAGAGATGCAGTTGAGGTACCCCTCGTGCTTCACGGCGGCACAGGCATCGAGCCTGAGGATTTCATCCGCTGCCATCAGAGCGGTATAAAGAAAATCAACATTGCGACGGCTACTTTCGCATCGGTTGAAAAGCAGGTCAGAAGCGATTATGCCGACGGTAAAATCGGCGGCTACTACGACCTTCATCAGAGCGAAATCCAAGGCGCCTACAACAACGCAAAAACCCATATGGAGATATTCTATTCCGTGGGCAAAGCAGAATAACAAATCGTGTTTTTGATTCTTTTTCCACGATAGGAAAAAGAATGCCCGCCCGCAGAGGGCAAAAGAAGAATGAATTGACCCTTACGGGTCATGAATTGAAGCTACGCTTCATGAATTGCCTTAGGCATGAATTGCAATCATCGATTGCATTAATTATAGAAAACATTGTTGAAAGGAAGAAACCGTTATGAAATATGTAGAATTTGACCAGAGCAAACCCCTTGATGTTATCCCCATCGGCCGAGTTGCCATCGACTTCAACCCCACAGATATGAACAGACCCCTCGCTGAGAGCTGCAACTTCAACAAATATGTTGGCGGCTCACCTGCTAATATCGCAGTAGGTCTTGCAAGACTCGGCAAAAAGGTCGGCTTCATCGGCAAGGTATCAGATGACCAGCACGGTGATTTCGTAGTTGATTATTTCAACAAGGATGGCATCGACACATCAAATATTTTCAGAGCTAAGAACGGTGAGAAAATCGGTCTTACCTTCACAGAAATCAAGAGCCCCACAGAAAGCAGTATCCTTATGTACCGTGACTGCATCGCAGACCTTATGCTCGAGCCCGAAGAGGTAAGCGAAGATTACATAGCATCAGCAAAAGCAATCGTTATCTCAGGTACAGCTCTTTCAATGAGCCCTTCAAGAGATGCGGCTCTCAAGGCTATGATGCTTGCTAAAAAGAACAATGTAGTTGTTATCTTCGATATCGACTACAGACCCTACACCTGGAAGAACAAGGACGAGATTTCAGTTTACTATCAGATGGTAGCAAGAAACGCTGACATCATCCTTGGCTCAAGAGAAGAATATGACCTTACAGAAGCTATCACAGGCGTGTGCAAGACTGACGAAGAGAGCGCAAATCTCTGGCACTCATACGGTGCAAAGATTGTTATCATCAAGCACGGTAAAGACGGCTCAACAGCTTACACCAACGACGGCAAGAGCTATTCAATCAAGCCCTTCCCCGTTAAGGCTATGAAAGGCTTCGGCGGCGGTGACGGTTATGCAAGTGCA
>JAGBSR010000168.1 GCA_017631745.1 Clostridia bacterium
ATTTTCAGTGCCTGCACGCCTGCCGCTTTCCTGAGCACCGCCCTCGATGAGGTTGGGGAGACGAAGTCCCTTTTTGCAGTAGAGTGCGCCTGTACCCTTAACGGCGTGGAATTTGTGACCTGAAAGTGAGAGCATATCAATATTCTGCTCTTTAACATCAATTTTAACGTGGCCTACTGCCTGAACAGCGTCTGTGTGGAAGAGTACACCCTTATCGTGGCAGAGCTTACCGATTTCAGCGATGGGCTGAATGGTACCGATTTCGTTGTTGGCGTACATAATTGTAACAAGGCAGGTTTCATCTGTGATTGCTTTTTCTACATCTTCAACCTTAACAATACCGTTTTCATAAACATCAAGGTAAGTTACAGTGAAGCCTTCTTTTTCAAGAGCGGCCATTGTATGAAGCACTGCGTGATGCTCAAACTTTGTGGTGATAAGATGCTTCTTACCTTTCTTAGCACCGAGGGCTGCTGCACCTCTGATTGCCCAGTTGTCAGCTTCACTGCCGCCTGAGGTAAAGAAGATTTCTTTTTCGTCAGCACCGAGAGCTGCAGCCACCTGCTGTCTTGCTGTTCTTACGGCGCTTGCTGCAACCTGACCGATGCCGTAAAGGCTTGAGGGGTTGCCAAAATGCTCTGTCATATAGGGGAGCATAGCCTCAACTACTTTTTTTGATACGGGAGTAGTAGCGGCATTATCTGCGTATACATATCTCATTTCTTCAAACACTCCAATCCTGATTTTTCTGAAGCGATGCTTCTTTCCGCGAGGTCCTTGAGAGTTATTCTGCTGACTACGGAAATAGTCGCTTCGTATATCTGAGTCCAGATAAAGGACGTTACACAGTCGCAGTAATTTTCACATTTGCCGTTGTCTTCTGCGCAGGCTACGGGGGCAAGGGAGCCTTCCGTAGCTTTGAGGATATCTTCAACGGTAATTTCTTCGGGTGTTCGTGTAAGATGATAACCACCCTTTGCACCGCGCACAGCTTTAACGAGACCCTCTTTTGAAAGCATATTGATAATCTGCTCAAGGTACTTTTCTGAAAGGTGCTCTCTTTCGGCTATATCTTTAAGAGATACACAGCTCTGAGCACCGTTGACTGCAAGGTCTGTCATAATGCGAAGACCGTATCTGCCCTTGGTGGATATTTTCATCTTGATCACCTCTTTTGTGATAATTCCTACTTTAATGGTAGTATATCACTAAATGCAATTCATAGCAAGCAGATATGAATTATTTGTTGTAGAAATAAGTGTTGCCGAAACAGCGGAAAGTTATGCAATATATACAAATTTTGCCAATTGCATCAATTCAGGTGGGCAGTAGCGGTGAGGTCGGTGGCTCCGTGAAATCGCAAAGCGATTTCCGCAGATGCCCTCAGGGCATCTGTGCGCCGTGAACGGCGACGGAGCCACCGTGTTCCCTTTACCGCTCACTCATCGTGATTCGTCAGTGAGCAACATAAAAGCAGGAGATAAGGCTGCGATAAACAGCAAAGTCTCCTGCTGAGATTTAAAAATCAGTTGTAGCTTCTTGCCATACGTGCATATCGGAAATCCTCATAAGCAATGCCGCTTGAAGAACGGTAAATGCTCAGAATAAGTCCGATAGCAAGATAAAGGCAGATAACAGATGTACCGCCGGCACTGATGAAGGGAAGTGTAATACCGATAACGGGAAGAAGTCTTGTGCACATTCCGATGTTGATTATAGCCTGGAACAAAATCATAAATGCAACACCGTAGCACATCATTTCAGCGGCAAAGTTACCTGAGCGTCTGCCGACTATTACAATTCTGATTGCAAGCAGAGCGAAAAGGAGAATCAGAATAAAAGCACCGATGAAACCTGTTTCTTCACATACAACAGAGAAAATCATATCGTTTTGTCTCTCAGGAAGAAGAGTGCTGTGTGAAAGTTCACCCTCAAAAAGACCCATTCCCGAGAAGCCACCGTTGATGATAGCTTTTCTTGCCTGATTCTGCTGATATATTTCTGTCGGATACGCGTCGGGATTGAAGAGGGCAAGTATTCGGTTTCGCTGAATGTCGTCGAAAACCTTGAGCCATATTACAGGCGATGCCGCAACAACTGCCAAGGCGCCTGCAGGGAAGTATAACCAATGTACACCTGCGGCAAACATCATACCGATGAACATAAGAATGAATATAAGAGCTGAGCCCATATCACCTGTTACCACAACAAGAAGAATTGGGATAGCGGCGTGAACACAAAGGAAAAACACATTTTTAAGAGTGGAAACATTGTTTTTAACCTTGCTCAGATGAAAAGCGAAGGTTATGATGAAGCCTATTTTTACAAGCTCCGAGGGCTGAAAATACAGCGAGCCGATTTTGTACCAGGAGAAAGCATCGCTTCTGCCTTCGGGCGAAACACCGAAAGGAAAAAGTCCCAGCATCATCAGCACACAAGCAAGACCCACAAGTGGCCACAGCTTAAGGATAATATCGTAGTCAATGAATGAGATTACCATAGCCGCAACAAGACCCATACAGGTTGCCAGCACCATAACCTTGGCGTCTCGGGAAAAAAGAGTTTCGCCGCTGTAGGTTGCACTACTTACCATAATTATACCGAATACCGATAAGGCGAGGCAGATTACCAGAAACAAGATGTCTGTTTTCAGCACAACATCTTTTATGTTGATTTGCTTTATAAGCTTTTTTATATTCTGTAAATTCAAAGTATCACATCCGAAGTTTTATTTAACTTGTAATCATTATATTATGAAACAAGGAATATTTCAAGAGCAAAGTTAATTTATAAAGTTGACTTATTGATTTTTTATGATACAATGTATTAGTTATATTTAGTTAAAAGAGGTGAAGAGCTTGCTCAGATTTTATTCTTCCTGTGTCAGAGATACAGAGGTAATAGCAGAAAAATTAGGCAGCACACTCAAAAGCGGGAATGTTGTTGCATATTTCGGCGGTCTCGGTATGGGCAAAACTGCTTTCACCCGAGGTCTTGCAAAGGGCATGGGTATCACTGCTGATGTAGCAAGTCCCACTTTTGCAATAGTAAATGACTACGGCGGAAATCCTCCGCTTGTTCATTTTGATATGTATAAGGTTGATAGTTGGGATGATCTTTATTCAAGCGGCTTTTTTGATTACCTTGATATGGGTGCTGTGTTGGCTGTTGAATGGAGCGAAAATATTGAAAACGCCCTGCCTGACGACACTATAAGAGTTATTATTGAGCAAGGTAAAAACGAAACCGACAGAATTATTACAATTGAAGGAATAGATGAAAATGAAAATTTTAGCTGTTGATACAAGCGCTGTATGTGCATCTGTTGCTGTAACGCAAGACGGCAAAATATTATCTGAAAGCAGTATTAATACAGGGCTTACACATTCGAGGACTCTTATGCCGATGATTGATGCCGTGCTCAGAAACGGTGAGATTGCAATGGAAAGCATTGATATGTTTGCCTGCAGTGTGGGTCCCGGCTCTTTTACGGGTATCAGAATCGGTGTAGCAGCAATAAAAGGGCTTTGTGATGCTCTTTCAAAAAAATGTGTTCCTGTGTCAACTCTCGAAGCTCTTGCTTATAATCTTATCGGCAGAAACTGCACTGCAGTAAGTGTAATGGATGCAAGATGCAATCAGGTTTACTGTGCTGTTTTCCTTGTCGACGGTGAAGAAGTGTCACGACTTACCGAAGATATGGCACTTAAAATTGAAGATCTCGCCAAGCTGCTTGAAGACTATGAAAATATTATCTTTGTCGGTGACGGCGCTAAGCTTTGCCATAAAGCTTTAGGCTATGAAAAAGCACCTGCCAACTGCGAATATCAGAGAGGCAGCAGTGTTTGCTTTGCGGCGATGAATCATATTGATGAGGCGCTTGAGTCAAAAGAGCTTCTGCCTGTTTATCTCAGACTGCCTCAGGCTGAAAGAGAGCTTAAGGCCAGACAGAAACAATAATCTTATACGAGGAAGGCGCCTGAAGAGGTGTCTTCTTTTTTTGTCAGGCGGTGCTGGCGGTGAGAAAGGGCTCCGTGAAATCGCCCAAGGCGATTTCCGAGGATGCCCTCGGGCATCCTCGCGCCGTAAACGGCGACGGAGCCCCCGTTTCCCGTTTCCGCCCGCTAAATAACAGCAGAGTAAACCTTAAGGTTACATATCATCTTTACAAAAGACACAATCTGTGATATTATATCCCTATAATAAACTCAAAGGAGAGATAAAAAATGATAGCTTTAGGTGCAGACCACGGCGGATACTACTTAAAAGAAGAAATCAAAAAACATCTTGAAGAAAGAGGCATCGAATACAAGGACTTCGGCACATACACACCCGAATCTATCGACTATGCCGCAATCGCTTATAAAACCTGCAAATCGGTTACAGCAGGTGAATGTGAAAAGGCAATTCTTTGCTGCGGCACAGGTATCGGCATTTCAATGGCAGCAAATAAAGTAAAGGGTATAAGAGCTGCTTGCTGCAGTGATTATTTCAGCGCAAAGTTTACCCGTCTTCACAACGACGCAAATGCACTTTGTCTTGGCGGCAGAGTTGTAGGTGCAGGTCTTGCGATTGAAATGGTTGATGTTTTCATCGATACAGAATTCGAGGGCGGCAGACATCAGAGAAGAATTGATCAGATTATGGCAATTCAGAACGGCGTATTTGAGGGTTGATTATGTTTATTAAAAGAATAATTGCATTTTTTACTGCTGTGATGAGTATACTGTCGGGCTTTTTAGGCCTTGGCGGTATCAAGGAGCAAAAGGCAGAAACTTTCAGAGTTACAACCTATGTTGTTGCTGATTATGTTCAGGATATAAATACTCTTCACAGTGAAGATTTTGACATTATTACCGATGTTATTCTTTTCGGTGCGGCGACATTTGATAATAAAGGCAATGTATATGTTAATGATGAGTCGCTCTCAAAGGCACTCCAAAACCTCAGAACGGTTATAGGTGACAGAGATATACATATGACTCTCAATATTCTCGGCCCCGGCGGACATACTGATTCAACTGTCTGGGAAGATCAGATGGAAGCTCAGAGTGACGAGCATAACAAGGCTTTTGCCAGCGGTGTACTTGAAGACAATATCATAGCGGTTCTTGATAAATACGATCTCGACGGTGTACACTTTGACTATGAGCACCCGCTTTCAAATAAGGCATGGAATAAGTTCAACAGATTTCTGGTATCTATAGGCAAAAAGCTCGGCGAGAGAAGCGTGGGCGTTTCGCTGTGCGAATGGAATCTTAAACTTTCAACACAGGCTCTCAGATATGTTGATACTGTAGAGGTTATGCTCTATGATATTTTTGATGCTGAGGGCAGACACGCTACCACTGAAACAATGAAAGAAAATGCCAAGCAGATCGGTCTTTCGGGTATACCGTATGAAAAAGTAAATATCGGCTTGCCATTTTATTCAAGGCCTACCGATAGAGGAGCATATTGGTATTCCTATAACGGTTATGCAGATGTTCTCGATGAAAACGGCTATTACACTGACGAAAATATCGGCAAGACATTCTGGTTCAACACTCCTGACGTTATTGCAGAAAAGACAGATTTCGCTATAAAGGGCGGCTACGGCGGTGTAATGATCTGGCACTACACCTGCGATTTCCCATCAAGCAATGAAGCTTCACTTCTCGGCAGTATCGGTGAAGTTATAGTTGAAAACTATTGATAAACAAAATACAGCCACCTATTTTTCTGAAAGTGTGAAGAACAGGTGGTTTATTTTTCTGCTTTTGCAATTGAACTATATATTAAAATGTTATATAATGCAGGTATAGTAATGAAGGGGGAAAATATGAAATACGAACTTAAAAGACAGATAAACATTAATATGATTTGCTATTGTGCACCTCTCGTTATCGGTTTGTGCGCACTGGTTGCAGGGGAAATCCTCGCTTTTATTATACTTTTATTGATAGGCGTGGGTCTTATGGTCAACGAAATTATACGAAGTAAAAAAGATGAAAAACTCATTTTTGACGAAAACGGCTTTCATATTGGCGACACTCCGTACCGCTATGATAGCATAGAGAAAATAGAAAGTAACCGATGGAGATATCTTGTGTGGGTCAGAATTATTGTTGACGGAAACATAGTATATAAATTTGACAACAGCTACGAAAACTATAAGGAGTTTGCAAAGCAACTGACACTTCACGGCGTTGATCATAATTTGTTCTCGTAATTACCTCTTGACAAACCCATATCACAGTGATAAAATAACTTTTAAGCAAACGAAAAGTTAACATCCCATAAATTGTTGAGGGAGAGGACTGTTTCAGCGGAATTTTCAGAGAGTCGCACATTTGCTGTGAGTGCGGTAAATTTCAGAAAATAAGTCTACCACTCCTGAGAGTATGCCGAAATAAGGTGTGCCGTATGACTGCGTTAAAGTCTTAAGAGTGCCATACAATGTATGGAATATGGGTGGAACCATGGAGCAAATTATCGCTTCATCCCGATGCAGACGAACTGCCTTGGGATGAAGTTTTTTCTTTTGTACAAACTTAATTGAAAGGAAGTATTACTAATGATTAATGTAACACTTAAAGGCGGTGTCGTTAAAGAATATGAAAACGGCACAAGTGTAATGGACATTGCAAAAAGCCTCGGTGCAGGTCTTTTCAAGGCTGCCTGTCTTGCAAGAGTAAACGGCGAAATCTGCGACCTTCGCACTAAGCTTGACAGCGACTGCGAGGTTGAAATTCTCACATTTGACGACGAAGAAGCAAAGAAGACATTCTGGCATACAACTTCACATATCCTTGCTCAGGCTGTAAAAAGACTTTATCCTGAGGTTAAGCTTGCTATCGGCCCTGCAGTTGATAACGGCTTCTACTATGACTTCGACAGCGAAATCAGCTTCACTCCCGAAATTCTCGAAAAAATCGAAGCTGAAATGAAGAAGATTGTTAAAGAGGGTCTCGTACTCGAGCAGTTTGAAATGGACGCCGACGAAGCTATCGCACTTATGGAAAGCCGCGGCGAAATCTATAAAGTAGAACTTATCAAAGAACACGCAGACAAGGGCGAGAAGATTTCATTCTACCGTCAGGGCGAATTTGAAGAGCTCTGCGCAGGCCCTCATCTCCCCGATACCTCAAGAGTTAAGGCTTTCAAGCTCACATCTTGCACAGGTGCTTATTGGAGAGGCGACAGCAAAAACAAGATGCTTCAGAGAATTTACGGCACAGCTTTCACTAAGGCTGCTGACCTTGAAGCTCATCTTGCTCAGATTGAAGAAGCTAAAAAGCGTGACCACAACAAGCTCGGCCGTGAACTCGAAATCTTCACAACTGTAGATTTCATCGGTCAGGGTCTTCCCATTCTGCTTCCCAAGGGTACTCATATTGTGCAGACACTTCAGAGATTTGTTGAAGATGAAGAAAAGAAGCGCGGCTGGCTTCGCACAAAGACTCCTCTTATGGCTAAGAGCGACCTTTACAAAATCTCAGGCCACTGGGATCACTATAAAGACGGTATGTTTGTAATGGGAGAAGAAGAAACAGACGATGAAGTTTTCGCACTTCGTCCCATGACCTGTCCCTTCCAGTATCAGGCATATCTCAACAGAGCTCGTTCATACAGAGATCTCCCCATGAGACTCGGTGAAACCTCAACTCTCTTCAGAAACGAATCATCAGGTGAAATGCACGGTCTTATCCGTGTCCGTCAGTTCACTATTTCAGAGGGTCACCTTATGTGTACCCCCGAACAGCTTGAAGACGAATTCAAGAGCTGTCTTGAGCTTTGCACATTTATGCTTAAGACTCTCGGACTTTACGAAGACGTATCATACCGCTTCTCACAGTGGGATCCCGATGATACAGAAAAATATATCGGTACAGCAGAACAGTGGGACGAAGCTCAGAGCATGATGGGCAGAATTCTCGACAATCTCGGAATCAATTACAAGATTGGTATCGGCGAAGCTGCTTTCTACGGTCCCAAGCTTGATATTCAGATCAAGAATGTTCACGGCAAGGAAGATACTCTTATTACAATCCAGATTGACCAGATGCTTGCTGAAAAGTTCGGCATGGAATACGTTGATAAAGACGGTACAAAGAAGAATCCCTATATCATTCACAGAACTTCAATCGGTTGCTACGAGAGAACACTCGCTCTTCTTATCGAAAAGTATGCAGGTGCATTCCCTGTATGGCTTGCTCCCGAAAAGGTCAGAATTCTTCCTATTGCTGACCGTCATCAGGATGCTGCGTATGCAGTTAAGGCTGCACTTCTCGAGGCAGGTATCGATGATGTTGATATCGACACAAGAAGTGAAAAGCTCGGTTACAAGCTCCGTGAAGCTCAGCTTGAAAAGATTCCTTATATGCTCGTTATAGGTGATAAGGAAGCGGAAGAGGCTACAGTCTCAGTCAGAAAACGCGGTCACGGCGACCAGGGTTCAATGGCAGTTGCAGATTTTATTGAGCTTATCAAAGAAGAAATCGCCACAAGAGTTATCTGGTAAATTTCACATTTCAAAGACACAGAGTACGGCTCTGTGTCTTTTTTTAACGGGTGCAGCAGGGTAGAGGGCGGCTCCATAGCCGAAGCCTTCGGCTTCGGCACAGCGACTGTGTCGCTGCAAAACGCCCCTCGGGCGTTTTGATGGAGCCGCCTTCACCTGTACCGCAAAATAAAATTTTAATGAAAAATACAGCGGTTTATTTATAGACAATAGTTGAAAATTCTGTGAATAAGTGATATAATAAAATGCATTAATTCTATCAGGAGTTTATCTATGGATAATACAAATAAAAAACTGACAAGAAAAGATAAAAAAGCTCTGAAAAAGCAAAACAGAACCAAACGCTCTTCTGCGGATAAAAAGGGAATAGCTCTTAATGTTGTTCTCGGAATTATTGTTGCGGTGCTTTTGGTTAATGCGGTTTCGGCTTACAATGAAGAAATGCCGAAAAGCAGCTTTAGAGTTAAGTTCAATCAGAATGCAACAGTTGATGCTGTTGTAACGGTACCGCCTGTAACTGTGCCTCAGGAATCAACTACCGCTCAGGCACCGCAGGAAGAGGCAACCACAAATCCGGACATAAATGATGAGGCTGACAAACCTCAGACAGATGAAGTGTCGGATCAGGAAATACTGGATATTATTACAAACGGTATAAACACCCTTAAACGCAATGACGCCTCCTTTAGAGGTCATAAGGTGCAGGTGCTGGATATGGAATTGACAGAGTGCACGGTTCCCGGCTTTGCAGGCATCGTAAACAGGATACTTAACATGTTTATTGAAACCGAAATATATGATTTCGACTTCACAAACGGTAAGGGTATGGACCCCGAAAATAAGGTGGAAACAACCACAATGGAAACCTTCCCGCCTGTAGGAAAAAACTTTGCACTTACTATTGATGGTGTTGCTGAAGCTACCAAGGAGATTCAGGGTGAAAACACAGTTTATCGGGTAAAGCTCAAGGCTGAAAAAAGCACAAAGGATAACCCGAAAACGCTTTATCACGAAAACGCCTGTGATACCCTTGACTTATCAACCTTCAATATGCCTATAGGTGAAATCACAAAAGCGGATCTTGAGTATCCCGGAGCACCGGTAGGCGTAACTCTTGATAAAGACGGCAGAATAGTAGGCTATTATGAAAGGCTTGATATTATAGGCGAAGGCGAGGCTACTGCAATCGGTATGTCAGGCGGAGGCAAGGTGGTAGGCTATGTTGACGAAACCTGGACAATCGAGTGGAAATAAAAGTGCATATGATTAATTTAATATTCACAAAACTATAAAGCGCAGTTGACACCTATAATGTAAAATGCTATTATAGAAAAGTAAACCCATAAAATATAAAAGAAGAAAACACAATAAAGAAAAGAGAGGTAACAAGTTATGGCAATGTCAGATATCGGCGTAATGTTAGGTAATATAGTGTTTAGAGGAGTAAACCACTTTACCTCCATTCCCGTAGAAACTCAGGAAAAAATCCTGATGCAGATTATTGAAGAAAACAAGGATACCGAATACGGTAAAAAAATCGGCTTTGACAAGGTTAAGTCAGTTGCAGATTTCCAGAAAATCGTTCCCCTTTCAAACTACGATACATATTCAGATTATGTTGACCGTATGCTCGACGGCGAAGAAAATCTTATGATGGCAAGAAAGTGCAAGAGATATTGTACTTCTTCAGGCTCAGTAGGCAAGCCCAAGGTGCTTCCCAAGTCAGGCAAGGACCTTTGGAATATGCAGTGTATGGGTTTTGCAGCAACTCCCGCCTGTGCTCAGAGATGGTTTAAGGCTCAGGGTAAGAAATTCCCCAAGCAGATAGGTCCCGTTGCAATTATTCTTACAGGCCATAAGATGAAAGACGGCAAAATGGGCAATGGCGCAGGTCAGGTACCCTTTACCTACCTCAAGCCCATTTCAAAGTTCTTTATGACAACTCCCAACGACTTTATGTACCCCGAAAACGAGGATGCAGTTGATTCAGCATATTTCCACCTTCGTTTCGCTCTCGAGAGAAGAGATGTAACCTTCCTCGGCTCAATGGTTGTTACTCTTCTTACAACTATGTTTGACTATCTTGAGGTTAACTGGGAAATGATGTGCAACGACATCGAAAAGGGTATTATTGATCCCGGTGTAAAATGTCCGCCTGAGCTTCGTGCTAAATGGGAAAAGAAGTTCAAGCCCAATCCCAAGAGAGCTGCAGAAATCCGCAAGGAATGTGCTAAGGGCTTTGATGATCCTATTGCTAAGAGACTTTGGCCCGATTTCGTATGGTCATACGGTATGGTAGGTTCAAATCTTCAATTCTATGTTGATAAGCTTCGTAAGCACATTGGTGATGCTCCCATTCATAATATGGGTTATGCTGCAGCTGAAGGCTATATGGCAATGCCTGTTGAGCTTAACGTTAATGACTATGTTCTTCTTCCCCGTTCAATCTTCTTTGAGTTCATCCCCATTGATGATCCCAACTGCGAAAGACCTCTCACTATCGGCGAAGTTGAAGTGGGCAAAGATTACGAGCTTGTTGTTACCAACTTCTCAGGTCTTTACCGTTATCAGATTGAAGACGTTGTAAGAGTAACAGGTTACTTTAATAAAACTCCCAAGGTTGAGTTCCTTTACAGAAACAATCTTGCAATGAATATTGCTAATGAAAAGACAACAACTCAGATGGTTGACTGGGCTGCTCTTGAAACACAGAAAAAGCTCGGCATCACCTTCAAGGGTTACAGCTTCTATTCAGATACAGACAATGACCCCGTACGCTATATGCTTCTCGCAGAGCCCGAGGGTGATATTTCAAAGGATATGATTCCCGAGATTGAAAAGGTGCTCGATGAAATGCTCAACGAAAGTAATGAAAAGTACTTCAAATACCGCCGTTGGGGTATGATCGGTGATCCTAAGGTGGTTTTCCTTAAGAAGGACACCTACGCTGATTATAGAGAAATGCTCAAGAAACAGGGCAAGGTACTCAATCAGATCAAGCCCGTAACAGTTATCAACACAGACGAAAGAAAAGAATTCTTCTTCTCACATCTTGATGATTGATTAAGACGAACTAATATAAAGTGAGGTAAAAACATGGCAGGATTTTCAGATATCGGTGTATTCCTCGGCTATGCTGAGTGGGCAAAGGTAGATTATTACACCGCCAGACCCATGGAAACACAGGAAAGAATACTCAAAAGCATTCTCAAAAAAAATAAAGATACAGAATACGGCAAAAAAATAGGCTTTGAGGGTATTGATTCAATCAAAGCTTTTCAGGAAAAAGTACCTTTCTCAAACTATGATACATATTCAGATTATGTAGACCGTATGGTTGCAGGTGAAAAGAATCTTATGATGAAGGCGCGTAACATCCGTTACTGCTCATCATCAGGCTCGGTAGGAAAGCCCAAGATTCTTCCCCGCAGTGCAACAGACCTCTGGATTATGCAGTGTATGGGCTTCTCAGGTACTCCCGGCTGTGCATCAAAGTGGTTCAGAAAGAACGGACTTAAGTTCCCTAAGCAGGTGGGCCCTGTTGTTATGATTCTTACAGGTCACAGAATGGCTGACGGTAAAATGTCCAACGGTGCAGGTCAGGTGCCTCTTACCTACCTCAAGCCCATTTCAAAGTTCTTTATGACAACTCCCAATGATTTTATGTATCCTGAAAATGAGGATGCAGTAAACTCAACATATTTCCACCTTCGTTTCGCTCTTGAAAGACGCGACCTTACCTATCTTGGTTCAATGGTTGTTACTCTTCTTACAACTATGTTCGACTTCCTTGAGGCTAACTGGGAAATGGTATGTAAGGATATCGAGCTGGGTACTATTGACCCTAGCATCAAATGTCCTGATGAGCTTCGTGCCAAGTGGGAAAAGAAGCTCAAGCCCAACCCCAAGAGAGCTGCAGAGCTTCGTGCAGAGTTTGAAAAGGGCTTCGATACACCTATTGCCAAGAGAATATGGCCGGGCTTTGCATGGGCATACGGTATGGTAAGCTCAAACCTTGAGTTCTATGTTCAGAGACTGCGCAAGCACATCGGCGACGCTCCCATTCACAGCATGGGTTACGCTGCTGCTGAGGGCTATATGGCTATTCCTTGCGAGCTCAATGCTCAGGACTGTGTACTTCTTCCTCAGTCAGTATTCTTCGAGTTTATTCCTATGGATGACCCCGATTGCGAAAGACCTCTCACAATGGATGAGGTTGAAGTCGGCAAGGATTACGAGCTTGTTGTAACTAACCGTTCAGGTCTTTACAGATACAGAATTGAAGACGTTGTGCGTATTACAGGCTATTATAAAAAGGCACCTAAGATGCAGTTCCTTTACAGAAACAACCTTGCAATGAATATTGCTAATGAAAAGACAACTACTCAGATGGTTGACTGGGCGGCTGCTGAGGTGCAGAGAGAAGCAGGTGTGACCTTCAAGGGCTACAGCTATTATCCTGACCACGACCATGACCCCGTACGCTATATGCTTCTTGTTGAGGCTGAGAGCGAAATCAGCAAAGACAGACTTCCCGAGCTCTCAAAGATTCTTGATGAAAAGCTGAATGAAAGCAACGAGAAATATTTCAAATACCGCAGATGGGGTATGCTTGCTGAGCCTGAGGTTGTGCTTCTTAAAGATGGCACATATGCTGATTACAGAGAATATCTCAAGAAGCAGGGCAGAGTACTTAATCAGATCAAGCCTGTAACTGTTATCAATACAGACGAGAGAAAAGAGTTCTTCTTGGCTCACATAGATAAATAAGAAGCAGTAAAGTTCTTTGGTTACTTTCTTTCAAGAAAGTAACGCCCCGCGGCGAGCGAGGACAAATAAAAAAGTAAAGGCAGTCCGCATCGGGCTGCCTTTTATATTGGGGAGGGTGGCTCCGTCGCCGAATTTCATTCGGCGCGAGGACGCCCGTTGGCGTCCTCGGAAAGCACCTAAAGGTGCTTTCACGGAGCCACAGCCTGCCCTTAGCGGAAACTTCCCGGAAAACACAGTATATCTATAGATTTTACCGCTTTAAATTGTGTGGTTTATGTTGACATTATGAATTGGTAGTGATATAATAATTCAATAGATTTTAAAATGCAGACTTATACTCTAAAAGGAGTAGGATAATGAAACTCACAGGTTCACAAATTGTTATAGAAACCCTCATAGAGCAAGGCGTTACCGATGTTTTCGGCTATCCGGGCGGTCAGGTTCTTCATATCTATGACGAGCTTTACAAGGCTCAGGACAGAATCAATCATGTCCTCACAGCTCACGAGCAGGGTGCTTCTCACGCTGCTGACGGTTATGCCAGAGCTACGGGTAAGGTCGGAGTAGTTATCGCTACATCAGGTCCCGGTGCAACGAATCTCGTAACGGGTATCGCAACTGCAATGCTCGACTCGGTTCCTATGGTAGCTATCACAGGCAACGTGCCTACCACTCTTATCTGTAAGGACTCTTTCCAGGAGATAGACATCACAGGCGTAACTCTTCCCATTACAAAGCACAACTACTTTGTTAACGATATAAACGACCTTGCCGATACTCTCAGAGAGGCTTTCCGCATTGCAAAAAGCGGCAGACCCGGTACTGAGATCGTGGATATCCCCAAGGATGTGCAGATTGCTTCGGCAGAGTATGAAAAGGCTGAAGTTGTTGAAGCTTTCCCCGACAAAAAGGCTAAAGACAGATACATAGAAAAAGCGGTAGAGCTTATCAATGAAAGTCAGCGCCCTTATATTTATATCGGCGGCGGCGTACTCGGCA
>JAGBSR010000169.1 GCA_017631745.1 Clostridia bacterium
AGTTTTTCTATAACCATAAATACTCCTGTTAAAACTAAAAAGTTGAATTTTTCTGTTTTTTGCGGTACAGTTACCCACTATCGTTAATTATTAAACCACATCAATATTAACTAATTATTAACTAAATATAAAATTTAGAGATATTAGTTTATTTTGTGTTTATTTTTCCCGTGTTGTGTCCTGAATTTTAAGCACTGATACAGCAATAAAATAAACTCCCGCTCCAAAACGGAACGGGAGTAATAAAAATATGCTCTGAGCTCTTATTTAATTTTATCTTTTATGGCCGCATTCACTGCTTCTCTTGTTTCAAGCAACCACTCATCACTGTGGGGATACTCTCGGAAGGTCAGGTTATGTTTGCCTTTTTCTTCTATTAAATCAAGACAAACTTTCTTGTCTGCAAGCTTTTCTAAAGTATTAAGCGCCGCCATATCCTGCAGAGCGTCATAGAAAACCTTAAGTCTGAGTGAATGATACGGCGTTCCGTCTTCGGCAGGGTACACGATATAACTGTCACCCGACGGGAAGGCCTTGCCCGCGTCGGAAACCTCGAAGGGGTTTATCTTACCCTTGGAAAGCTTTGTGAAATAGAAGTTGTAACCCCACTGTAAAAATCCCTTGATGTCATATTTGAACATCTGATAGCCTATAATTCTTGTTCTGATTGAATCATTGCAGAAAAATCTGTTGGCAACATTATGGTTACACTGAGCACTGCAATAGTAAACCCAGAGATTTTCTACATTGCCGAGGAATTTATCAATGTGGTCATTGGCGGGAATGGGGTTGGAAACAATCTTCTTCTCGTAGAAGGAGTAGTCCGAAAGAGCGTCTACAATCTTGTAGCCCTCATAAAGGCTGTGGATGTGGTCTGAAGCTTTTTTATAAGCACGAAGCACTGACTTTGCAGGCTCGTCGCTTACGTGGATAAGCACCTTTTCCTTGAGATTTCTTTCCTCGAGATATTTCTTGAGCTCCACTGAAAGTGCTGTGAGGAAGGCTTTATATTTACGGGAGTTAGCTCTTGTCTTCCAACCGAAAATCTGCTTATATGTACCGTCAACGGTAGCCATAATTTTAGGTGCGTGTCTTGCTCCCCACTGAGTGTAGAAATGCGCAAGCTCAAAATATTCAACACCGCAGCTGTGTGCCATATCAATCCACTGTGTAAGCTTATCAAAGTTAAAAGAATACTCACCGCCGCTTACAGTTACATCAATAAGCTGAACCGTGGGTCTTTCCTTACCCTTTTGTGTATCAAGAGGCGGAGTGAATATCGGTGTAAGCACGCAGTTCATTCCGTATTCTCTTGCAGTTTTAAGAAAGTTTGCCGTCACTCTCCAATACTCGTCGGAGAAAGCCTCAAAGCCGTAATGAGACATAAGACAGTCTGTGTGGAACCAGCAGGTGTAAACAAAATCTTTAAAATCAAGCTCAGCATCGATAATTTCAATATCAACACCTACACTCTTACCGTCAACAGTGAAATCTACTCTGTGTCTGCCTGCATCGTTAGAGGCACCGTCAATCTCAAACCAAAGCACAGTTATGCCCTTTTTAGCCTTGAGCTTACCTTCAAAAGGCAAAAGCAAGTCGGGATAATATCCGCTTTTGCTGAATCGGTAATAGCTGTCTGTGTTTTTCTTGTTCATCGGCAAATCTGATTTGATATGCTCGACTGTATATATACGCATATCTTTAAGAGTACTCTCATAAGCGAGATCTATTTCGCACTCTTCTGCTGTTTCCACAGCGAGCTGAAAGGATTTCTTTTCGTTTCTGAGCATAGAAAAGCCCTTGTAGGCGCCCTCGGGCATTTTGTCGCTGTCGTATATTTTTTCGAGTGAAGATAAAATTCTGATATCTGTTATACTGCTCATAATGTTACCTCGTAAAATTTCTGAATTTAAATTCAGTATATCAAAAAAACGCTCACTATTCAATATATATCATACAATTAATTGTGCCGCCACAGGCAAAAAAATATCACCGCAATAGTTCACGGTGATATTTTATCTTTTAAAAATCAGCCTTATAGCTGTTTACATTTATACCGATGAGTCTGTTGTAATCGAGCACATGCATAACCGCACCGTTTTCACCCTTTGTGAAAGTCATGCCCTCAGCCTCATAATCTTCCTTGACGATGTCTCTTTCAGCTACAACCGAAACCTCTGCGCTTTCAAGGTCAACCTTGAGAATATCTCTGATTGAGCCTTTATTTCGGGTATCCTGAGACATATAGAGAGTACCATCTAAAAACTCTGCGCCCTGAATATGGCTGATGGGAGTTTTGAGATTAATATCTTTAATGTGCTTCATTGAATCGTTGGTATCGTAAACATGAATTACCTTTGTACTCTTCCAGATTGAAGCATAGAGGTAACCCGTCTGCGGGTCAACTGCACACCAGGGCACTCCGCTCGGATAAAGCTCATTGGGCAGGTCATATACCTCACCCGTAGCTTCGAGTGTATCTGCATCAAAAACTACGATACACGCATACACCTCATCTCCGCCTTCAACGGGAGCATAAATTTTTCCGTTATAATAGCTGATACCGCCGATATGATTATTGCCTCTGTCTGTGCAAACCTTTGGCAAGGGATTGATATTAGAATCCACAAACTCCATCGGATCCACAGTAAACTTTGCAATAGCTGTTGAGTTTATACCCGTAACAGTACCACTTGTGTAAAAGTACTCTCCATCATTGGTGATACCCTGACCCATAACAAGAGCGTGGTCAAAAACAAAGGTTTCACTTGAGATAAGCTGAGCTGTTTCGGTGCTGACGGGCCTGGGGGTCGAGAGAAGCGTGAACACAAGAAGCGGCCAGATAAAAATGATTCGGATTTTATAAAAGAAGCTCATAGTAATTCTCCTTCCCTTTTATTTCACTTCACCGATAAGAGCCATAAAGCTTTCGGTTAAGCCTGAGCCTGCCACAGTTGAAGAAACATTGATTTCCTCATTTTCGGTAAGCATTGCACGGATATCATTATCGGGAAGAATGTAACCCACCTGGTCGTTACAAAGACCAAAGCAAATAAGCTTATCTGCCTTTGAGATATTCTCCCAGGTATCGTAATCCCAGCTTTCGTTTATCCAGCTGTCTTCCTTTGCAGTTGCACCGCCCCATAAAATTTCAGGAGCAATTTCACCGGGAGCCATAACAACACCGATTTTATTACCTAATTCCATATAGCCCAGCTCTGTAACAATAAAGAAGTCTGAGCCTTCTTTCACAGCAACGGAGTCAACAAGTCCGAGTCTCACAGCAAGAATGAGAATCTGATTGTCAGCCTTAAGAGCAACCTCGTTTACTTTTACATTGAGTACGGGGTCAAGTGCAATTTCATTATCGATTGTCATTGTTCTCTTGGCAAGTTCAATACCGTATGCCTTAACCTTGGAATTTTTAGCAGTATTTTCGTAGTGTATACCGTCACGCTCAGTTGTGATTGCAACCTCTGCGCCCTGAACATATACAACATCTGCACCTGTGGTTTCCTTTACATATTCCTTGAAATAATAAGGGAAGTCAGAAGAAATCTCCGTCGCTGAGCCGCTGAAGCCCGTGCAGTGAATACCTGCCTCGCAAAGCCAGATTTCGTTTTCATTTTCGTCGGCAGGGTCGAAACGGAATCTATGGATTTCGCCGTCAAAAGTTATAGGCTTGCGCTTGTCGTACATAAGATCGCTGACATCGGTACTGCCATAGTAAAGGGTACCCTCCTGCATATCGTTTACGGCAGAAACAACTGTATCAGTTACAACCTCATAAAGGTTATCCATAAACCTCTTATTTTTACCGCCCACAAATTGATCTCTGTCCACTCCGACGGCACTCATACCGGGATTGAGAATAATAGCAGGCACAATAGGCGCACCCATACCGAGAGTATCAATAAGAGAGTGTTGATGAAGCACAGAAATATTTATGCTGATAATGTTGTTTTCCTCGGCAAACGAAGCAAGTCGCTGTCTGATTTTGAGCACATCGCCTCTCGCAAAACCGAAGCCGTCAATTACCGCCTGAACAACAGTACCGCTGACGCCGTCTGACACGGCATAAACACTTACTCCCTGGTCATCGAGGATCTCTGTGGGAGACTGACCCTCTATGGTCTGAAGAGAGCCTGCCATAAGATAGGACTTATTCAGTACATCGAGGCCCTCAAGCAGTGAGCTATAGGCATAGCCTGCGCTCCATACAGCATCCGGTGAAACCTGAGTCTCAAAATCCGTTTCTCCCGGATAGAATGTATCCGGAGCAACATAATCTTTATAACTGCTCATAGGTAAGCCCGGAATGAAAGTGTTGAGCACCTTACCTAAGACATATATGAGTTTATCTACAAACTGATAAAATACAGCCTGAAGCTGCTGGGCATGTCCCTCTGACGGGTCAACCTTAGATGCCGCCATTGCGGGTACTGCTGCCGCAAGAATAATAATCGCAACCGTCAACAACAAGGCTATGGCACTTTTAAATGTTTTCATAACAAATCCTCCTATAGAAGCTATGATGATTATATTTTAGCGAATTATGTTTTACTTTTCAAGTTTTTAGAGAGAAAATGTATCCGCATTACAATATTCCTCAAAATTGCAGTTTCCGATCAAGGGCTTAGCTAAATCAAAAAAACTCCTGTTCCGAGAGTGGAACAGGAGTTGTAAAAAGCCTAAAAAAACTATTATTTGCTAGCTTCTTCAACTGCAACAGCACAAGCAACAGTAGCACCAACCATGGGGTTGTTACCCATACCGATGAGACCCATCATTTCTACGTGAGCGGGAACTGATGATGAACCTGCGAACTGAGCGTCTGAGTGCATACGACCCATTGTGTCAGTCATACCGTATGAAGCGGGGCCAGCTGCCATGTTGTCGGGATGGAGTGTACGACCTGTACCGCCACCTGAAGCAACAGAGAAGTAACCAACGCCGTTTTCTACACACCACTTTTTGTATGTGCCTGCAACGGGATGCTGGAAACGTGTGGGGTTAGTTGAGTTACCTGTGATTGATACACCAACGTTTTCGAGCTTCATGATAGCAACGCCTTCGGGTACATTGTCTGCACCGTAGCACTTAACCTTAGCTCTGTCGCCGTTTGAGTATGCTGTTTCCTTGATAACCTTAACTGTTTCTGAGTAGGGATCAAATTCAGTCTGAACATATGTGAAGCCGTTGATTCTTGAGATAATCATAGCAGCATCCTTGCCGAGACCGTTGAGGATAACGCGAAGAGGCTGAACTCTAACCTTGTTTGCGTTAAGAGCAATTTTGATAGCGCCTTCAGCAGCTGCGAAGCTTTCGTGACCTGCAAGGAAGCAGAAGCACTCTGTTTCTTCTGAAAGGAGCATCTTACCGAGGTTACCGTGGCCGAGACCAACCTGACGGTTGTCAGCAACTGAACCGGGGATACAGAAAGCCTGAAGACCTTCACCGATTGCAGCAGCAGCATCAGCAGCCTTTACGCAACCCTTTTTGATTGCGATAGCGCAACCAACTGTGTATGCCCATACTGCGTTTTCAAAGCAGATAGGCTGAGTTTCTCTTACGATCTTGTCGCAGTCGATACCCTTAGCGAGTGTGATTTCTTTACATTCTTCAACTGAAGAAATGCCATATTCTTTTAAAACAGCAAGAATTTTGTCGATTCTTCTTGAATAACTTTCAAATAATGCCATGTCCGTTTACCTCCTTATTCCTTACGGGGATCGATATACTTAGCAGCATCAGCGAATCTGCCGTAAGTACCCATAGCCTTGTTGTAAGCTGTTGTGGGATCGTCGCCCTTCTTGATGAAGTCTGTCATCTTGCCGAGTGAAACGAACTCATAACCGATAACCTGATCGTCAGCATCGAGAGCCATTCTTGTTACATAGCCTTCTGCCATTTCAAGGTAACGAACGCCCTTAAGCTTTGTGCCGTACATTGTACCAACCTGTGAACGAAGGCCCTTACCGAGGTCTTCAAGACCTGCGCCTACTGAAAGACCGTCTTCTGAGAAAGCTGACTGGCTGCGGCCGTAAACGATCTGAAGGAAGAGTTCACGCATAGCTGTGTTGATAGCGTCACAAACGAGGTCTGTGTTGAGAGCCTCGAGGAGAGTCTTGCCGGGAAGAATTTCACTAGCCATAGCAGCTGAGTGTGTCATACCTGAGCAACCGATTGTCTCAACGAGAGCTTCTTCGATGATACCGTTCTTAACGTTAAGTGAAAGCTTGCAAGCGCCCTGCTGAGGAGCACACCAGCCCACACCGTGTGTGAATGCAGAGATGTCCTTAATTTCATAAGCCTTTACCCACTTACCTTCTTCGGGAATGGGAGCGGGGCCGTGGTTCGGTCCTTTAGCGACCGTACACATTTGTTCAACTTCATGTGTGTAGTTCATGATGTTAAATCTCCTTTCGAGAATTAGTATTGGTTATTGTTTACCGCATATAATAATATCAAATAATTTTATTTCTTGCAATAGTGTATTGGTAAAAAATCAGTCACTTAATCAATATTTTTTGTCATAAAAGCCTAAATAACAAAAAAACAGAGATCACCTTACAAAGCAATCTCCGAATAAATCAGTTAATCCCAATCCTGATTCTTTATAATGTCTGCAAGTTCCTCTATGGTTATACTTCCTTTCAGCAGCAAAAATCCTATCTGAAAAACAAGAAAAACACCCTCAAACATCATATAAGGAATTCCTAATAAAATTGCAAGATAAGCAACAGCCATAATTTTTCTCCTTTTTTCTTTATTATATTATTGTGAGCTTCTGATTGTCAAGAGTTATCTTCATCAGCGTATATAATATTATAAGTCTCTGTCATTTCATAAGCTGCGATTGTGCTTGCCGTAACCTCTGCAACACTGAAATCTATATCCGCGAGCATAGCCGCTTTGATGCTGAGCTTTTCCACTTTGCCGTCACTTACAGTCATCGTCAGAGTACCGCCGTCGTAGTAGCTATCTGCGCCCTCGATAACCAGGGGAGATGTCTTCAGCTTTTTGAACTCGGGCAGTGCAATGGCTCCGTCAAAATAGGATTTCTGCTTGCTGTCACCTTTTTTATAAAGCTTGCTTTCATCCTTAAGGGTAATGGTGATTACATACTTGCCGTCTTTCTTTGAAATTTCATATTTTTCTATATCGTTCTTCTCGAGAGAAGCTTTTTTACCATAGGGCTCAATAAGCTTATTGGCGCTCTTGTCTTCGTTGGTGCCACCTACATATTTATAGTTCTTTTTCAGGGTACCCTCAAAAAGACTCAAAGTGTTTTTAACACTCATTGCAAGGTTTTTCTTGCTGCAGGAAACAAACTCCGTATCAATTGTCTTTTTATATTTCACCGTCATATCAGGCTGAGCCTTAAGAGAAGCTATCATTTCATTGTAGTGCTGAGCTGTCTGCGCCATAGTATGGGGTACCGAGCCCGAATTGTAGGTAAACTCCGTGTACTCTCGGCTGTAATCACCGAAAGCAACACTATCGTCTATCTTTTTATAACTCATTATCTTGAAAATATATCGGGTGTCTTTTTCAAGTGAGCTGACAGTCATCGTCGTACGGCTTGTGCGCTTATAGAGTCTGAACTTTTCTTTTTCAGCATCGTATATGTATACTCTGTAATTTGTGGCACCCTTTGGCTTATCCCAATAAAGAGTAATTGAGTTATCGGTGATGCTTCTCGTGTAGATATTTTCAACATCGGAGGGCTTGGTCACCGCCTTTACACTGTCGCTGTATTCACCGTAGACTACCTTGCCGCTGTCGTAGCAGAAAGCTCTGACACGAAATCTCAATGCATCCTCACTGTCGATATTTTCTACTGTAACCTCATTTGACCTTACAGTATAAGTATACCTGTAATCGTCGTCGCCCTCGTATTTTATATAAACCTTGTATGCATAAGCTTCGTCGATTTTATCCCAGCTGAGAGTAACAGCACCAACAGCACTTTTAGTTACCTTGAGATTTTCCGTCTTTGGCAGAGTCTTTTCCTCAGGCTCAACTATAACTGCATCTGAGCCGACTTGCACTTCTTCATAGGTAACGGCTGAATCCTTTATGTAAAGAGATGAGGCGCAGAATGAGAGAGAAAACAGCATTATAACTATAGCTGATATGTAGTATAGCTTTTTCACACACTCACCTACTTTCTCTTTTTATTGCTATATATTATACTCTAAATTTTATGTATAATCAACAACCGTGATGAAATTTTCGGGGATGGGCGGCTCCATTGCCGAATGAAATTCGGCACGAGGACTCCGGAGGAGTCCTCGGAAATCGCCTTCGGCGATTTATGGAGCCGCCGCCTCACCGCTGCCGACCGCTAAAAAAACAGAGGCAGGCAACGCCTACCTCAAAATGTGTGTCGATTATTTTGTGCCGAACTCAGCCTTACCCTCTTCGGTGTCTCTGTAATACTGAGTCTTAGGATTGGGATGCTTATAGCTGTTCCAGATTTCTTCAGCTCTGGGTGCCCACTCAGCAGCGAACTTATCGCACTTGCTGCAAAGCATCTCGGCAGTTTCTTCCTGAATAAGGTTAGTTGACTTCGCACCTGTTCTCTTTACAATATCTCTCAGACACTGAGGATTTTCAAGCATCGGGCAAGGTCTCAGGTGATTATCGTTAAAGGGCTGATCGTGTCTGAATGCCATAAACAAAGGTCTCTGCAAAGCCTCTAAAAGAGTATGAGTTCTGATATTTGAATCTGAGAAGTGGATAAATACGCAAGGCTCCATATCACCGTTTGAGTTGATGTGGAAATAGTTTCTGCCGCCTGCGATACAACCTCCTACATATTCGCCGTCGCTCTGGAAATCCATAAAGAACATCGGCTTACCTGTCTTGCCGTTACGTACTCTCTTGAGCCACTTATACATATACTCTCTCTGGTCGGGAGTGGGAATAAGTTCGGGAGGAGCATCGTGACCAACGGGCATAAAGTTGAAATAAAGAGCAAACTTTGCACCAAGACCGATCATCTTATCAAGGAATTCATCACTTGTTACCTTTTCAACATTGGCTCTTGTATAGCATACACTTATACCGAAAAGACAACCTTTACTCTTAAGCAGATTCATAGCATTGATAACCTTCTGATAGTTACCCTCACCACGTCTGTAGTCTGTAGACTCTTCGTCGCCTTCAATTGAAAGCGCAAGTGCAATATTACCCACTCTGACCATATCATCACAGAACTTTTCGTCTATAAGATGTCCGTTTGTATATGAAAGAAATGCACAGTCAGGATATTCTTCACAGAGCTTGATGATGTCATTCTTTCTGATTAAAGGCTCACCGCCAGTGAACATATAGAAGTGAGTGCCGAGCTCTCTGCCCTGAGAAACAATGCTTGACATTTCTTCATAAGTCAGGTTGCTCTCATGGCCGTACTCTGCCGCCCAACAGCCTTTGCATTTGCAGTTGCAGGCACTTGTGGGGTCGAGAAGAATCTGGAAAGGAATATTGCATTTATACTTCTCTCTGTTTTCTCTTACTGCCTTGGTACCCTTGATACCTGCACCAAGACCGATAGCAAGCATCATTTTCTTTACCATACTTCTGTCAAGGTCATTAAGAGCACTCATAGCAAGCTGATAATATACATTATCGCCCTCTTCAACAGCCTTTCTTGCAGCAACAAAATTTTTCTTAGGGAATGTGCCTGCAAGAAGCTTTTCTGTGATGTCGATGAGTCTGATTAAGTTTTCCTTGGGCTTTTTGTCTATATATTTTAAAATTCCGTCAAGAGTTGCACCAACTGCCAGTCTTTCAGCTTTTTCTTTTATGGTCATTGACCGCACCTCACTTTATCTGGTTAAATATCGTTACTGATAAATATATCATAATTTTATATGAATGTCTATAGTACCCGGCAATTAATATTTTATTTTATATTTTTGTTGTAATTAAAGAGCAATTTGTGTATAATACTAAAAGCTTTTATTCGGAGGAAATTATGAATCCTAAAACAAAATCAACCTTACTCGCTCTTTTAAGAGCAGCTGTTGCGATGACAATCTTCGCTCTTGCAGTAATAAATTACGAGAAGCTGAAAAATATTGATGTTCGTGCCCTTGTTGATGCAAGCTCGACAATACTTGCCGCTGTTTTAACCTTATGGGGAGTATATCTTGTAAAATCAGTTCTCTTTATTATACCCGCTTCGTTGATATATATTTCAACAGGTATGGCATTTGATGTGTGGCAAGCGTGTCTTATCAGTCTCGTTGGCATCATGCTTGAGGTCACCGTCACATATTTTCTCGGACTTTTCCTCGGCGGAGACTATGTAAACAAGCTTCTTGCCAAAAGCAAGGGTGGACAGAAAATCCTCGATATGAAATTCAACGACAACTTTCCTGCCTTTCTCGGCATAAGAGCACTCCCCGTTTTTCCCATTGACTTTGTAAGTCTTTTCTGGGGTGCTTCAAAAGCGAAATTCCCCCGCTACTTCTTCGCAAGCGTCATAGGCATAATGCCCAGAGTTATACTCTTCACCATTTTGGGTGACGGCATATACGATTATATACCTATTCACCTGATAATCAAAATAGTCATCTTCGCTATTCCCATAGGCGTTATAATTTACCTTACAAGGCACTTTATAAAGCTTCGTGCTCAATAAAAAATCAGCAGTTCTGTAATTTAACAGAACTGCTTTTTGCTTTATTGAAAGGCAGAGCAGAAGGCGGGGCTCCACAGCCAAGCAGAGCTTGGCACGGCGTTACATCGCCGGAAATCGCTTCGCGATTTCGTGGAGCCCCCCTTGCACAACATTCATATAAAAGGTAAAATTCCGAACTGTACAAATGTACAATTCGGAACCTTACAGATATTAGAGAACCGTAGTAATTGATTTTAAAACACTTTTCATATGAAGTGTTGTGTTATAACTATATAATACACTTTTTGTTGCGTTTTTAAAGTCTTTTTTGCAAACTTTAATACTTTTTAACATTTTCTTTACAATTAACCTTCATAAAAAAGAACGGATTATCTGCAGATAAATCCGTTCTTTACATTTATTCAGCTTTTTGTGAATTGTCGAGCTTTGCTATGAGTGATTTATAAACATATCTGAAGCTTATGAGAGAAACAATAAGCGATGCCACTTCCGCTATAGGGAATGCAAACCACACATTAGTGAGCACGCCTGTTTTTGAGAGCAGATATGCCGCAGGAAGAAGCACGATAATCTGACGGCAGAAAGACACGATTGTTGCAAAGTGGCTTTTGCCGAGAGCCTGAAACGATGAGCCGAGGCTGATGTTTGCACCTGCAAGAACAAATATTGTGCTGATGATTCTAAGAGCAGGAACACCGATGCTTATCATATCTTCACTTGCATCAAAAAGACGAAGCATTGTTTCGGGCATAATCCACATCAGCGCAGTACCCACAGCCATAATTGACACGGCAATGGTACAACCGAATTTCAGAGTTGCTGTAATTCTCTTTTTATTTCTTGCGCCGTAGTTAAAGGCGATAATGGGAATAACACCGTTATTAAGACCGAAGATAGGCATAAATACAAAAGACTGAAGCTTGAAATACACCCCGAAAACCGCTGCCGCTGTGGTTGAGAATGAAAGCAATATCTTATTTAAACAGAAGGTCATAAAGGAGCCGATACCAACCATAATGATTGATGGCACACCGATTTTATAGATGTCTCCGATCATTCTGAAATCGGGTCTGAAGCCTTTAAGAGAAATCTTAACCTCTTTGTTGAACTTTTGATTAAGTATAACACCTACCGCAAAAGCCACTATCTGACCGATTACAGTAGCAATAGCTGCGCCCTTTGCTTCAAGGCGAGGGAATGGTCCGATGCCGAGAATTAGAAGAGGGTCAAGGATGATATTGATAATCGCACCTGTAAGCTGGGTGGCCATTGAAAGAGTAGACTTGCCCGTTGCCTGCATAAGTCTTTCCATAGTCACCTGACCGAAAAGACCGAAAGATGCTGCACACACTATCGAAAGATAATCCACGCCGTAACCATAAATAGGTGAGTCGGCTGCAACCTGAGTGTTAAAGAAAAGCTTTGTGCCAAAAAGTCCGAAAAGCAAGAAAATTACAGAGCTGAAAAATACAAGAAATACGCCATTATTTGCAACCTTGTTCACTCGCTCGTAGTCTCTCGCACCGAGATTTCTTGAAAGAAGAGCGTTGATACCTACGCCGGTACCCGTGGCAACACCAATCATAAGATTCTGCGCCGGGAATGCAAGAGATACAGCTGTCAGGGCATCTTCACAAACCTGAGCGACGAAAATGCTGTCGACTATGTTATAAAGCGCTTGCACGAGCATAGAAATCATCATAGGTACGCTCATGCTGATAACCAATTTTTTTATGGGCATAACGCCCATTTTGTTTTCCTTTTGCATTTTAATCCTCCTGTTAATATAGTTTAAGTCAATTACCGACATATTATAACACTAAATATTTTTAAAATCTACTGTTTTCAGCAAAAACCTTTGTCTATATTGCTTTGTTTAAGCTATAATAATATGTGTAAAATGACCAAGGTCATTGTTAAATCCACTAAATGACAACTTCATCATTTGTTTATCTTCACAAAAATATTGACAGTCGTTTTACTTTTCTTAAAATATTAACAACCTTGTGTTATAATTGTTTAGATTTTAAATACTCCGGGAGGACAAACTATGAAAAAACTTATTGCAATATTACTCACTCTCACTCTGATTTTTTCAACCCTGGGTTCAATATCTTACGCAGTTGATTTCAGTAGTGAAAAAACAGTGGCAACTATGGACTTTGCCACAATATCGGACCTGCATTTTTATCCCGAAAGTCTTATGAGTGACAGCAAGGCATGGGATGATTACTGCAAGGGCACAACAAAGCAGTTTCCGCAGTCTGAGCAAATGATAAGAACTGCCATCGAGACAGCTATGACAAGAAATCCTGACCTTAAATATATCCTTGTGCCCGGCGACCTGACCAAAGACAGCGAATACGAGGCTCACATCGCTCTTGCAGCTTTGCTTGAAGAATATGAAGAAAAATACGGCGTGGACTTTCTTGTTACAACAGGCAACCACGACATCAACCAGGCAAAGTCCACATCCTTTGCAAATGGCAAGCAGGAAAGTACAAGAGCTCTGCAGGCCAACGAGTTTGACGATGTTTATAAAAACCTCGGCTATGATTTAGCTTTCTCACGCTATGGCAAAGACGGTGACAACAAGCTCAATCAGCTTTCTTATGCCGCAGACCTTAAAGACAACAGCGGCAACGAGACTTACAGACTTATTGTTATCGACTCCTGCAAATATACCTTCGACCCCAAAGATGCCGACAAAAATACAAACGGTGCCGTCACACCCGAGCTTATGACCTGGGTTAAAGACCTTGCAGAAGACGCATACAAAAACGGCAAGACTCCTATGGTTATGATTCATCACGGACTTGCGGCTCATATGGAAACCGAGCCCTCAATCACCTTCGCTTTTCCCCTTGACAACTATATGGAAGTTGCAGAAGCATTTGCTTCCTGGGGCATACACTATGCTTTCACAGGACATCTGCACACAGATGATATTGCAAGTGTTATTAACGACGACGGCGAGGTGCTCTATGACATTGAGACTGCTTCCGTTACGGGTTATCCCTGCACATATCGCGAAATGAAAATCAACACCTATAAAAACGGCGAGAGCAAAATGAAAATCGACAGCATCGCTTTTGATGAAGCTGCATCTTTCACCTTTGACGGTGTTACATATGATAAGGGCACTTACGGCAAAGAGGTTTTCCATCTCTCTTACGGCGGACTTTACACAGAAAACGGCAAGGCTGATGCAACTGCTTTTCTTGTTGCCATTGTCAGAAATACAATTTCAAAATATATTGTCTCTATCCAAGAGGCAGGCAGTATCGGCGAATTCCTCAAGACAATGAATCTCGACCTTGAAAAGATTATAGGCAATTTCCTCTCACCTTATATCGGTGACGGCATCAAAGTCGGCGGATATAATATTTTCAGTGTTGACAATATTATGTGGTTTATAAATGACCTGCTCGATCAGGTTTATGACCTTTATATAGAAGACGAAGAAAAACTCTATAACCTGCTCGAGGGCATTATCGCAGACTTTGTATCTATCAAGGTTTCCGATATTCCCTGCACAAAGTACATCGAAGAATTTGGCTTTGGCGACAAAAATAAGCCCGGTGATTTAGGCGATGTTATCCTCACGGTGCTTGCAAACTGGTACAGCGGTAACGAGACCACCGAAGACGATGAGTTTTTGCAGGATGCAATGAAAAACTTTGAAGAAGGACACCTTATCGAAACAGTTTTCAATAAGCTCGTAGATTTGCTTTTACACACTCTCATTGAAGACAGCATTCTTTCAAAGCTCGAAATCAGAGTCGATAAGCTCCTGAATGACGACTGCATCGGCAAAAGTATGGGCAAGGGTGTAAATTATCTGCTTTCATATGTGCTCAAGGGCGACTTCACTTATATGAACCTTGTCGATACTGTTTTCGCTATGGGTATCCTCCCCTACAAAGATATCTATGACATTCTCGATCAGGAGCTTATGCAGAAATATCTCACCTTCAGCCAGTTTGAGGGTATCGGCGCATTTGTCAAATATATTGTCAACGATTTCACCAACGATGTCAATCCTGCTCTTAAAGGTGACCACGGTGTAACCTACGGCACTGAAAAAGTCACCGTACCCGTGACAAGAGAAAATTACAGACTGCCCACTATGGTCAGTGTCACCTTAGGCGAAAACAGCGATGAAGCAGTTATCAGCTGGTTCTCGAAATCAACTGTTGACGGCGATATTGAAATTTACAAAGCCGACAGCGAGCCTAAGTTCAAAGGCAAGGCTACCAAATCATCCGATTTCAAAATCGAAACAAAGAGCGAAACCGTTATCCGTTCATTCTATGGCATTGACATCGGCATTATCGGCTTCCTGCCCTATGAATTTAAGCTCAACCGCCACACAGTTACTCTTTCGGGTCTCGAAAAAGGTGCAACTTATTATTACCGTGTCGGCTCAGAAGAAAAGGGTTGGTGGAGTGATGTTGGCAGTGTACGCACTCAGGACGGCAGTAAGGATTTAACCTTCCTACACCTTGCAGATCCGCAGTCACAATCCGAAGCTCAGTATCAGAGAGCATGGGCAGATGCACTTGATACAGCATTCAATCTTTATCCCGCTACCGATTTCATCATCGGCACAGGTGATATGGTTGACCACGGAGATAATCAGAAGCAATGGGCTTGGATGTTTAACACAGCCTCTGATAATCTTATGAACACCTATTATATGCCTGCTTCTGGCAATCACGAGGGTCACGGCACAAACGCCATTGACAACTATTTTGTACTCCCCAACGCCCCCGAGCAGGATAAGACCGGCGGTGTATATTACAGCTTTGACTATAACAATGCTCACTTTGCTGTGCTCAACACCGAAAACTTAAATGAAAATGAGGGCCTCAGCGACGATCAGATTGATTGGCTCAAAAAAGATATGTCAAGCAGTGATGCTCAGTGGAAATTTGTCACTCTTCATAAGGCTGTTTACTCTCAGGGCTCACACTATGAAGACGACGATGTTGTAGCTATAAGAGCTCAGCTTCAGGTGCTTATGGCAGAGCTTGACATTGATATGGTCTTCCAGGGTCACGACCACGTTTATATGAGAACGGGCTCCCTTGTCAACAACGCTCTTACAGCTTACGACACAGCCTATCTCAATCACGACGGCAAAGTATATAAGACTCAGGTTCAGCCTACGGGTACCACCTATGTTATCTCAGGCACCTGCGGTGTCAAGACTTACATTCAGAATGATGTGACTCTTACGGACGAGCTTTTCCCCAGAGGCGAAACCATTCTCAGTGTAGATTATCCTATGTTCTCAGCTGTTGAAATTGAAGACGGCGTGCTTTATTTCGATGCATATTATGTAACAGCAGACGGAACTGAGATTGCCGACTCATTCGCAATTCAGAAAGACAAAGCTCAGGGCGATGTCGCAGAGGGCTATGTTCCTCCTGCAGACAGCGAGGATGAATCTTCCGACAGCTTCATCTCTGCACTGAAAAAGATTGCTGAGGTGCTCAGAAAAATTATAACAGTAGTTATGAACATCGCAAAATGGTACATATTCTGAATACCAACGGCGACGGACTGATGTAATAATATAAATTTATCTGACTTAAGATGATAGCTAAAAAATACGGCCCCTTACTTAAGGTAGGGGGTCAGTTTTTAAGGTTCATATAATTGACATTTGCTATTATCTATTTTATAATAAACTTAACACACAGACAAAGGAGTATTAAAAAATGAAAAAAATCAGTAATATGTTATGGGGTCTTGTATTCATCGTATTAGGTGTTGCAATCGGCCTTAACTCATTCGGCATTACAAACATCGACTTTTTCTTTGACGGCTGGTGGACCTTACTTATTATCATCCCCTGCTTCATTGAAATTTTCCGCTCAAAGTTCAAAATCCTCAACATCATAGGCATCGCAACAGGTGTGGCTCTGCTTCTTTTCTGTCAGCGTATCTTCTCATTCGAGATGCTCCTGAAGCTTGCACTTCCCACTATCCTCGTGCTTATCGGTATTACACTTGTTTTCAAGGATGCAATCTTCGCGCCAAAAAGTGCCCCCTTTAAAAAGAGTACAGGGAGAAAAGGCGGCGAAGACAAATACAAGACTTCCTTTTCAAACAAAAAGATAAAGTATGACAATCAGATTTTTTACGGCAACGACCTTTCAGCTTCTTTCTGCACTCTCACCTGCGACCTGAGAAATGCCACAATCAACGAAGATGTTATCATCAACGCAAATGCAACAATGGGCTCTGTTGAGATTCTTCTTCCTGCCGCAGTCAATGTAGAAATCAAGTCAATGGGTATCGGCGGAGTACACGACAACAGGCTCATAAAAGATACTGTACCCTCACCCACTGTATATGTCAGCGGTATGTGCGTTTTCGGTAATGTAGAGATTAAATAAACATTGAAGCATATAGAATAAAATTAAAGGAGGGGTCAGAATGAAGAGTATAAAACCCGGCAGAGGACCTTCTATGATGGGCGGTATCTCGAGTATAATTGTAGCAGTGGTCGGTGCTGCCTGGACTATCGGTGCCCTTTCAATGGGTGCAGGCGGGCTTTTCGGCATATTCGGTCTTGCATTTACTGCAATGGCTGTCCTTACGGCAGTGTACAACTTTAAAAATGCCACAAGCAAAAACAGATATTCTTCTTTTGACATCACCGAAGACGGCGAAGAAATTGACCCTTGGAATGAACGTTTCGGGGAGAAGAGAGAAACAAGACAAGCTCCCGCAAACAGCTCTGAAAGCAAATTCTGTCCTTATTGCGGACCGAGAGTTCAGGGCGACTTTGAGTTCTGCAATCAATGCGGTAAAAAACTACCTTAAGATAAAATTCAAGAGCAGGTTAAGCCTGCTCTTTTTTTTATGAGATTTTTTCTGTCAGATCTTCATAGATAGCTCTTGTTTCAACTAAGGTTTTGCCTGCGATAACAAGCTTTTCCTCACCTGAGGTAATAACCACACAGCCCGTATCATCAGCATAGGTGTATCTAGTATAATAACCGAACTCGTCATTTTTGAACTTGCCTAAAAGAAGCTTCATCGAGCCGAAACCGCTTGCTCTCAAGCCGTCGGCGGTCACCTCACGGAACTCAACAGCATCAATGCTTTCATAACTGATGCTTATATCATTATAATAGTCAGCCTGAATATCAAGAGCATCCTCGCCTATTACGATGTTGATATTGCCCGTGAACATAATTACGGGCAACACCACTGCAAGGACTATAAGTGCTGCAACAGATACCTTTTTATATGACTTAGGCATTTCCTTCATAACATTGTCTTCGGCGGTGTATGTGCCCTGTTTCACCTGCTTTTTATAATACAGATAGGAATATAATACGGGCAGTGCTACCACGGGTAATATAATGCTTATCAGAAGCACAGGTGCGTACTTTTCAGGGAGAAATACACAAGGTAACAAGAGCAGTCCGCAGATAAACCACACCTTACCGCTGAAACGATGAGTTGCTCGCCAGTTTTCGGCATTTTCAAGTGTCCATTTGATTTTAATACCCATAGTCGCACTCTGCTTACAAGTGGGCATATAGTTGCCGATAGATATGAACATAAAGGCAAGAAAGCCTACAACTATCATCATAGGATTAAATTCCAGCTCGAGGGTTGCAAAGTACATAAGGGCACTTACAAAAACGCTCGCTGCGGGCATTATCCAGAAAACGATTCCCATAGCTTTCTTAGGCTGTTTTTTAAGCCCGGGATCTTTACCTGACAACCACAGAGAAAGAAGATGTATGCCAAGCAATAACAATGGCAGACCGAAAACCAAAAGTGCTTTATTACCCATAGCATCGGGATTACCGCTTACACCTATATGTGTTACAACTTCATCGGGAATTTTATTCCATATAGCCACACCGAAAATAGTAGGCAAAAGAATAATAACAGAGGAAACGATAGTTTTTAATTTGTTATTTTTAATCATTGTCGTTATCTCCTTTCAGCTCAGTAATCCAGAGCATAATTTCTTCGAGCACCGATGCGTTGAGCTCATAGTATATATATTTGCCGTCTCGCTCATCTCTTATAAGGTCGGCATCCTTGAGCACACTAAGGTGTCTTGACACTGCCGCACCGCTGACAGGGAATTTTTCTACTATCTCCCCTGCTGTGAGTCTGCCCTTTTTCAGCATTGAGAGAATCTCTCGTCTTGTTGGGTCTGACAGGGCTTTGAGGGTGTTTTGTATGCTCATATTTATCACCTCATTGCAGTTTATTTAACATTTAACTTAAATGTTAAATGTATTGTAACACAGGCATAAATATTTGTCAATGAAATAAACAACTAAAGTTTTGTCAAACTTTTACAAAAGTTTGCAGGGAGTGGGACAGCGTCCCACAGAAGCGAAAGCATATAAAAAGTTTTACATATACATTATATATAATAAAAGAGCAGCTCTTTCGAACTGCTCTTATTTTCGCTCGCCGCGGGGCATTACTTTTGCTATCGCGCAAAAGCAATCAAAACGCGCTGATGCTTTTTGTGCTGATGTTATTTAACTGTTATTCTGCATTTTGCGCTGACACCGTTGACCGCACTCGTTACGGTAATCTCAACCGTACCGCTTGCAACAGCAGTTATAACGCCGTCTTTTACAGTGGCAATCTTATCGTCACCGCTTGTCCAGATAACTGTCTTATCATATGCATTCTCGGGTAAAATTTTAGCTGTGAGAGTCTTTGTCTCACCCTTTTTCATTGTGAGTTCTTTATCACTCAGCTCGATACTGCCAACAGGCTCTTTAACTGTCACTGTGCACTCGGCATAAATCTTACCGTCCTTTGCACTTGCAACTCTTACAGTAACCTTACCGCTCTTGTCCTGAGCAGTAACAACACCGTCTGCTACCTTAACAACACTCTCGTCTGACGAAGTCCAGACAACAGCAGTGTCATCTGCATTAAGAGGAAGCAGGGTTGCCGTGAGAGTCTCACTCTGATTTTTATCGAGTATCAGTTCTTTTTTATCGAGCTTTATTTCTTCAATGCCCTGAATTACCTTTACAATGCACATTCCATAAAAGTCGCCCTCTTCGGTCTTGGCAGTGATAATTGCAATACCTGAGCCGACAGCTGTAATCTTGCCGTTTTTCACAGTTGCAACAGCCTTGTCACTTGAAGTCCAGATAACATTTTTGTTGCTTGCATCTGCAGGTGAAACCTCGGCCTTGATTGTTACTGACTTACCTGCATAAAGTGTTTCTGAGCTGCTGCTTATCTTTATGCCCTCAGTGTGCTTGTTTACTGTCACCTTGCAGGTTGCGGTGAGACCGCTGTCTTTAGTCTTGGCAGTGATTACAGCTGTACCCTGTGCACCTGCGGTAATCACACCGTTTTTATCAACCTTGGCAACAGCTTCGTTACTGCTTGTATATATAATTTCGCTGTTGGTGTTATCCTCGGGAAGCACCTTGCTTTCGAGAGTGAAGCTTTCACCGATATAGAGAGTAGCTTCTGATTTATTAAGGCTGATTCCGGTACTTGTTACCTTAACATGAACTGTACACTGAGCAAATACACCGTTAGTTGTACTCGCGGCTGTGATTATTGCAGTACCTGTTTTGAGAGTGGTAATCTTACCGTTTTTATCGATTGATACAATGCTGTCATCTGATGATGACCAGGTGATATCCTTTTCACTTGCAGTTTCGGGAAGCACCTTTGCCTTGAAGGTGAAGGTCTGACCCTTCTGCATTGTTACAAGAGTACTGTTGAGCTCAACCTTTTCAGCAAGAACAAATACTCTTACAAGACACTCTGCAACAACCTTGCCGTCTGCTGATGTTGCAAGCACCTTGCACTCGCCTACCTTGTGGCTTGTTACCTTGCCGTCTTTATCAACTGTAGCAACAGCTGCATCTGTTGTTGACCAGGTCACTGCTTTGTTGTAGGTGTTTTCAGGAAGAACCGTTGCAGTGAGTGTTTCGCTTGTATTTACATTGAGAGTGATCTCTTTCTTATTGAGAACAATGCTCTCAGGTGACTGCCTTACGGTTACCTTACAGCTTGCACTCTTACCCGAGTCAACTGAGGTTGCTGTGATAACAGCCTCACCGCCCTTGACACCTGTAACGCCACCCTTGGTGTTTACTCTTGCCACGCTCTCATCTGAGGTTGTCCATACAACCTCAAGGTTATCTGCATCTGCAGGAGCAAG
>JAGBSR010000170.1 GCA_017631745.1 Clostridia bacterium
CCGAAGTTGAGCACCTTGCGAAGCCCTGTTTCTTTTTCGTCCTGCTGAACAACATATTTTTTTATTTTAAGGGAGCCCTCGATGATTTTTTCGATATGCTCCATATAGTCTTCTTTAAGGAAAATCTCAAACAAATCCTTATTGAAGTTTGCCGCCATTTTTATACTCTCTGCAAGACCGTTGGCTATCTGTCTTTTCGGCAGTGTACCAAGCACATCGGGGTCGATGATAACCTTCTTCGGCTGATAAAAAGCACCGATAATATTTTTGAATCTGCCGAGATCAACAGCAGCTTTTCCGCCGATAGATGAGTCAACCTGAGATAAAAGAGTGGTGGGAATATTATAAAAATCGATGCCTCTCATATATGTCGCAGCCGCAAAGCCTGCCATATCACCGACTACACCGCCACCGACAGCTATAACTGCATCCTTACGGGTGAAGTGCGCATCGCAGAGGGTCTGACAGATCGCTCTGTAGGTGTCGAAGTTCTTGCTCTTTTCACCCTCGGGAAAGATAAAAATGTGACTGTCTTCAAAGCACCAGGCTACCGTGTCGGCATAAATACGCGGTACTCCCGTATCAGTGACAACGAGAACTTTTCTGTCTTTATCTATGCCGAGAAGCTCACCTGCTTTTTTCAGCGCTCCCCTTTCGAGGATAATATCATAAGAGTTCTCGTCTGAAGTTTGCTCGACTCTGATAACATTATTTTCAGGGACACCTTCAATAATTTTGCGCTGATAATCTTTGGAAACACTCATTGTATCTCTGATAAAAGGAACATAAAATTCCTTGATTTCATCGTCTTCAATATATTCCATATTGCGCTTGATAAGCTCTGCTTCTCTTGCGGCATCAAAAACAGGCAGTCCTCTTTCTTTTTTATATTCTGCCACCTGCTTTACAGCCTGCATCCTTTTTTCAAAAAGCTCAGCGATCTGTTTGTCTGCTTCGCTTATGATTTTTCTCGCTTCAATGAGTTTTTCCATAAAATCCACTCTTCTTTATATGAGATTATATTCCTTTGCCAATTCCTTGAACTTGGGAAGTGAGCGCTCAATCATTTCAGTTGATACACAGTAAGAAATTCTTACATAACCTGGGAAGCCGAATGAGTCGCTGGGTACGAGAAGCAAATCGTATTTTTTTGCACTCTCGCAGAATTCTTCGGCAGAGTCCACGGGAGACTTCATAAACAGATAGAAGGCTCCGTCAGGCTTAGCTGTCTTGAATCCGCATTCCTCAAAAGCTTCGAGAAGGATATCTCTGTTCATCTTATACGCTGAGATGTCGCCTGTCATACCAACACACTCTCTGACAACAAACTGCATCATTGAGGGTGCACAAACATAACCGAGGCTTCTGCCTGCACCGCAGACTGACTTATAGATAAGCTCGAAGTTTTCAACCTCATTGGGTACAAGAATATAACCGATTCTGTCGCCTGGAAGTGAAAGAGACTTGCTGAATGAATAGCAGACAATTGTGTTGTCGTAATATTTTGTGAGATAAGGCACTTCAACATCGCCGTAAACAAGCTCACGGTAAGGCTCGTCTGACACAAGGAAAATACTCTTGCCGTATTCCTTCTGCTTCTTTTCAAGAATAGCGCAAAGTCCCTTTACGATTTCTTCACTGACAACGACACCGCTGGGATTGTTGGGTGAATTGAGCACCACAGCCTTTGTGTTGGGTGTAATAGCCTTTTCAAATGCTTCAAGGTCGATTGTCAGGTCTTCAGCCTTACACTTGACCTCAACAGGCTTTGCACCTGCTGCTGAGATAAATACCTTGTATTCAGGGAAATAAGGCGCGAAAATGATTACCTCGTCATCTTTTTCTGTCAGGGCTCTGAAAGTAATGCAAAGTGATGCCGCTGCACCGCAGGTCATATAGAGGTTATTCATTGTGAAGTTTGTGCCGAAACGAGCATTGAGATTTTCGGCGATAGCAGTTCTTGTGGCATTATCACCCACTGCTGAAGTATAGCCGTGAAGCTCGCAAGGTGAAAGCTCCTGAGTGAGCTTTCTGATAGTTTCGTTTACCTTTTCCGGAGCGGGCACACTGGGGTTGCCGAGGCTGTAATCATATACGTTCTCTTTACCGATTTCAGCTGCTCTTTTCTTACCGAATTCAAATATTTCTCTGATTACTGAGCTCTTTGCACCGAGCTCATACATTTCCATTGATACCATAATAATTCACCGTCTTTATAAAAATTTGAATAATTAAAATAATTATACACCTATTATAAACTGCGGTCAATTGAATTTTAATATTTTGTCAGTAAAGCAAGACTTTTTCCGGTGAAAATTGTTGCTAATTTTAGTAAAACTGCAGTTTATCTATTAAATAGCGGTTACCGACAGTTGCGGCGGCTCCATAGCCGAACAAAGTTCGGCACGGCTACTGTGTAGCCGTAAATCGCGAAGCGAGTTGATGGAGCCGCCTCTCCCCTCTTGCACAAACAAAAAAGTCGAATGCAGTTCGCCCCTATCTCTGTCGCCCACGAGGCGACGCTATATTATTCATTATTCATTAAAAAAGACGAGCATCTCTGCTCGTCTTTTTATTTTACGCCATATAGTCTTTCTTGTAGCCTTCTTCGTCATAGATGAAGAGAGCATTAAGAGCGATTTCAAGACACTTTTCAACTGTCTTAGGAATCATATTGTCACCCACGTCGCCTCTTGTGTGATAATATCTCGGAGGACCGGGGTTCATAGCTGCAAGTGTAACTGCAGGAGTGCCTGCCTGCTGAACTGCAGCAGCATCAGATGCACCCATATAAACTGATGAATAGGGAAGATCAAGACCTGCTTCAAGACCAGCCTTCTTCATAAGAGTGTAAGCACCCTTATCCATCTTTACTGTACCTGTCATATCACGCTCATAAATAGCGATATCTTCATAATCTCTGAATGTTTCAAGACCGATAAATACGGTGGGAACATCCTTGAGCTCGTCCTTGTGAGCCTTCATATAAGCCTTTGAGCCACGAAGACCTGATTCTTCTGAACCTGCTGAAATAGCGACAACCTCTGTATGCTCAAAGCTGATGTCGTTATCCTTGAGGTACTTGAGAATTGCAATTGAACCGAATGCGCCTGTAAGGTTGTCATTGGCACCCTCAACGCAAAGCTTGAAGTTTACAAAACACCAAGCAACGATACCGCCGGGAGCAAGACCGAGCTGAGCCCAGAAGAGTACAGTATCGATTGTTGTTCCGTCAGCAAACACATTGAATGCATCGAAAACATTGATAAGGCATACACCTACAAGTGAAACAACTGCATAGATACCGCAGATATAAAGAAGAACTGCACCGCCGAGGTGTGTATATGTCCACTCGAATGATGAGTCAACGTGACCGCTGAAGATAATTCTCTGCTTAAGCTCGCCTGTTGCTTTCTTAACACCTACAACGTTATGTGAGGTTGCCTTGGGGAAAAGCTTATCATAGAAAGGCTTATACATAAGGAATTCCATTACAAGACATACAAAGGCAACTGCTGTAAGAGCAATACTTACATACTGCAGAGCAGGAATATCAGCGATACCGCTGATGATTGAAAATATAACTGCAAAAATGAGGAATGTACCGCAGATTTTAATGAAACTCATAAATGCTTTAGGTGAAAGTTCAAAGGGTTCAATTGTAACTTCGTCAGCACATGTTTTCATCTGTTCTGTTATGTATTCCTGAGCCTTTTTTTCGCTTTCGCTACCGGCAGGTCTCGGGCCGATTTCTTTACACATTTTTTTGATCTCTCTGACAGTGTAGTTAGTATACATTCTGACAGAGGCTGCATAGTTTTTTACGCTTTCGCTGGCTTTCAAAACTATTATCTCCTTTGCAAATAAAATTCATCGGCAATATTGATGTAACAATACCACCGAAATGATGTAGTAATTGTAACATAAATCACCGATTTAGTCGAGCAATTTTGTCAAAGTTAAACAAATGTTAAAATATTAATTAATTATTGAATGTTTATGTATTTGATTTTAAGTTTATTAATCAAATGTTAATAAATTCGTTTTTATTTATCTTACAGTGAACTTTCACTCACCTGCTTTTGCTTTGTACTTCTCAGCGCAAGCGTTTTGGGCAAAAAAATCAGCGACACAGCTCAACGCCATGTCGCCAAAAAGTGACAAAATTGTAATAATTTGCCAAATTGATTTCACTTAGATTTCATAATCGACACTTGCTCTGCCCTCTCTGATAAGAGCAACAAAGGAAGAAATTTTCTTGTGCTCAGGGTGCACTCTGTATCTTTCAACATCCTCAATAGAATCGAAGGCACTTGTGAGCACTGCATCATACATACCTTCTTTCGGGTTGATATTTACATTGACCTGCATTTCTCTTATGAAATCAATTTTTTCTGGTAATGCTTCAAGCATAGCCTTGACCTTAGCAATATTTTCCGCCTTGGTGCAGCCCTCAGCCTCTTCCTTGAATTTCCACATAACTATATGCTTAATCATACTACATCTCCTAACTCATTAAGGTTTGCACCCTTTGATTCTTTTACCTTGATTGTAAGAATTATTACCGAAACAACCACACAGGGAATTGCTATTACAAGACAGGTAAGCCATACGGGAATAAACAGCATACCGATAATAACAGCAATATATCCTACTGCAAGACCGATTATAAGCAGAAGCCCCTCAGCACCTACGACAGATGCTCTGATATCTGTGGGTACCTTTTCGGTCATCATAATATTCATATAGTCTCTGCCTATCCAATAGCAGCCCTGATAAAGTCCGCAGAGACCGCCGATGAAATACGGATTCCAGAGATTATTAATACCTGCGGCAAAGAGAATAAAACCGATACTGCAGAAAATGCCCGCTATGAGAATGGTCTTCTTTCTGCCGATAAGGTCAGCTACAAAGCCTGAGAAAAGAGTGAGAACAGCATAAACGATGGGAAGTACAAACATTGACTTGGTTATGTCTTCAGTACTCATACCTGCGATATGCATTGATGACTCATAATAAAGAGCTATGGCCGGCATACCTGCATCGAAGATAATGTGAGCGATAATCAGGAGCTTTGTATCCTTACGGGAGAAAATATACTTAACTGCATTGAATACACCTGACTGATTTCTCTGAGCCTTCTTTTCTTCTTTAAGCTTTCTCTTTTCCTCCTGACGCACATCGTAGGGAGTTGAAAGATAAGCAATTCTGTCGCCTATAAACACCTTTGTATCTTTAGCAAATACCGTAACAAGCACAGCACCGATAAGACCTGCAATGGCAGGCACAAGGAAAATCTTTCTCCACTGAGTGGGATCGTTGCCCATAAGGGCGTTACGAAGCATAGGAATGCACACAACACCGAAAATGCCAAGGCTCTTGAGTACACTGTAAATAATAGCTCTGAATTTTTCGGGAGCCTCTTCGAGGATATATATAATCTGTATATCGTGAGCATAGAAGAAACCGATAATTGCATAGCCTATAAGGAAAA
>JAGBSR010000171.1 GCA_017631745.1 Clostridia bacterium
CCGAGGCTTTCGGCAAAATCTAGGAAGCTGTTTATAAACGAAAGAGCAGGGGAGAGCTTTTCAGGCTCGGGCTGTTTGTTTCTGACGGAAATGTTTATTTCTGTCGGGATGATGATTTCAGCCGCCTCACCCTTGTCATATTTTTTATACTGCACATCATCACTGCCATACAGCGTGAAAATGTCCTTACTGTCCAAGGGTACCCCCTCCTTTCATTTAAGTCTGAGCTTATGAGAGTCAGATTTTATTTTTTGGGATAAGCGAGCTTGTCCGCTGTCCAGTCGAAGAGAACCTCGTACATTTTAGCTGCTTCTTCCTTTGCACCCTTGAGGTCGTGGTCACGGTAGTTGCCGCATTCCTCAGCCGATACGCCGGGAATTTCGCCTGTAAATTCAGCGCAGAATTTGAGTGCTGAGCGTGTAAGGGCAATGGCACCTGACTTTGAGAGAGTGTCAAGGGTGATGAAGTAGAAGCCTGTTCTGCAGCCCATAGGGCCGAAATAAACGATTTTATCTGCAACATCGCTGTTTCTTACGAAGGTTGCAAAAAGGTGTTCAAGGGTGTGAATTGCGCCGTTTGACATAACCTCTTCCACATTGGGGCGTCTTGTTCTTATATCATAGGTAACAGTATTGGCATCTGTTCTTGAAAGATACATGCCCTGAGGGAGAATAGTGTGGTCGATGGTGAAGCTTGCAATTTTTTTCATATTTATCTTTCCTTTCTCAGTTGAAGCTAAGCTTGTTTTCTGATTGCTTTATAAGTAAATTTTTTATTGCTGTTTTAAGTCCTGCATTTTCGGGCTTTGAGAGTGTCGGGTCTTCGGCAAGTATTTTTCTAGCCGCCGCATTTGTCTGACGGACAGTGTCCATATTTTCCGTAAAGGATGCGATTTTCATCTCAGGCAGACCGTGCTGACGAGAGCCGAAAAACTCACCGGGACCGCGGAGCTCCAGGTCTTTATCTGCAATGGCAAAGCCGTTGTTGGTCTTGCACATAATCTCAAGTCGGGCTCTTGCGCTTTCGCCCTGAGCGTCACTTACGAGTACGCAATAAGACTTGTCCTTGCCTCTGCCCACTCGTCCGCGCAGCTGATGAAGCTGTGACAGACCGAAACGCTCGGCGTTTTCGATTACCATTACCGTTGCATTGGGTACATCAACACCGACCTCAATAACTGTGGTTGAAACGAGAAGCTGAATGTCGCCCTCTTGAAAGGCTGACATAATTTTATCTTTATCCTTGGGCTTCATTTTGCCATGAAGAAGACCTACTTTATAGTCTTTGAACTCTTTTTTTGCCAAGTCCTCGGCATATTTTACTGCTGAAGTTATATCGTTTTCCGCCTCTTCAACGGCAGGGCAGACTATATAAGCCTGATTGCCCGAGTCAATGGTTTTCTTTATAAAGCCATACATTCTCTGATGATATGTGGTGTCAACGGCAAAGGTGGAAATCTTCTGTCTGCCCTTTGGCAGTTCATCTATGATTGACACATCAAGGTCGCCGTAAATGATGAGTGAAAGAGTGCGGGGGATGGGGGTGGCACTCATAACGAGAGTGTGTGGGTTGTTGCCCTTTTGTATCAGAGCACCCCTTTGCTTTACGCCGAAGCGGTGCTGCTCGTCGGTGACGACAAGACCGAGATTGTGAAACTCGGTGTTATCTGTCAGCAGGGCGTGAGTACCCACGATATAATCAATCTCACCTTTTTTCAGACGTTCTTTTATGTCCGCTTTCTTCTTTGCAGACACAGAGCCCGTGAGAAGCTCGCAGGTGATATTTTCATCCTTGATAAGATTTTTAAGGGTTGCAAAGTGCTGTGTGGCAAGAATTTCAGTAGGTGCCATAAGCACACTCTGCATTTTGTTTTTTGCGGCGGTATAAATAAGAGACGCCGCCACAACTGTTTTACCGCTGCCCACATCACCCTGAACAAGTCTGTTCATAGGTACGGCAGTCTGCATATCTTTTATACATTCGGCTATTACTCTTTTCTGTGCCGAGGTCAGCTCAAAGGGCAGAGTGCTCATAAACTCAGATGAATAATCACTGCCCACGGTAAGGCTTGTTTTGCCCTTGTTTCTGCTTTTAAGGCGAAGCATAGCCGTTTGAAAAATCAGCAGTTCCTCGAAAATAAGACTCTTTTTTGATATTTCAAGGTCGTTTCTGCTTTTGGGAAAATGAATATTTCTCAGGGCAAACTGTTTATGGGCAAGGGAATATTCGCTTCTTATTTTTTCAGGAACAGGCAGAGGAATATCGTCCTTGAGGTAAATATCCAGGGCATTTTCGATTATTTTGCAAAGGATGTTTGAGGAAAGACCTGCCGTGAGAGGATAGACGGGCTTCAGACCTGTATCCTTGTCGTAGGTCTGCACAAGGGGGTTGCTCATTTCAAGACTGCCGCCAGAGGCTGTGACTCTGCCGTAAAAGATATATTCTTCGCCCTGCACCAGACTGTCGGCGAGATATTTGCTGTTGAAGATATTTATTCTCACGCCTGCCTTGCCGTCGGTGACCATAGTTTTATATATTGTCATACCCGTGCGGATTTTGTTTTCCACGGGAGTATAGCCGACAATAGCCTTAAAGGCATAGGTTTCGCCGGGAATCATCTGTGAAATTGGCGTAAGAGCGGTGAAATCAAGATATGTCCTGGGAAAAAAGTGCACAAGATCATAAAGAGAGTAAATGTCAAGCTTTTTAAGAAGCTCCTCTCTTTTTTCGCCTATGCCTTTTATATATCTCAAGGGAATATCTGACATCAGTTAATTACACTCCAGGAATAAATATTTGCAAAGAGCTCGTATTCGTTGACCGAGTCTTCATAGGTAAGCTCGCGTGAATAATAAGCCATACCCTCTCTGAAAAGAAGGGGGATAAAGGGCTTTTCGGATGAGAAAACCTGCATAAAGGTTGTGATATCAATTTTGCCGCCTCTGAAATCGGAATATGCCTTGGCGCAGGCACTGTCAAGGTCTATGCCGTAATTAGCATTGCCCTTTTCGGTGAAGAATGAATTGAGACTCATATTTGGTGAAAGCTTGACTTCACCGATATAAAGGTCGTAATCGCCTCTCTGAAGAGCGGAGATATATTCCGCATAGGGTAGTGAGCTTACGGTGACCTTTACACCGATATCTTTCAGTGACTTTGCAATCATATCTGCAATTTTATCTTTGGGCTTGCTTTCGCTGTTTACAAGCAAGGTAAGCTCAATATATTCAAAGTTTTTGCTTCGGTATTGGTTGTTGGAATATGCGAAAACATAGCCTGCTTCATCGAGAAGCTCTCCTGCCTTTACGGCGCTGTGCTCATAGAAAACCGAGCTGACACTGCCGAGTGCTTCCCAAGCGGGATTAAAGGGCACATCGACGGCTGAGGCGATACCGCTATAAGCCGAATCGGCAAGGGAGGGCTTGTTGATTGCATAGCAAAGTGCCTCTCTGACTTTTTTGCTTCTGAGCTCTTTGCTGTCGGAATTGATGCCCAGATATACCATATTGTTAAGAGACACTCTTGTGGTGTTGGCTCTGATTTTTGTGTATTCGCCGTCGCTAAGGTCGTCGAAGAAATAAGTCAGGTCACCGGTCTGAAGCATATAAAGTTCGCCTGCATCTGAGGTTATCGGCACAAGAGAAATGCGGTCGGTTGCCATTTCCTCCTGTCTTGTTGAGTGCTCGTTGGCATTGAGGTAATAGCTGCCGGATTTTTTTGAAACGGTATATCTGCCGCTGCCTGTGGGGATATTGTTATCACCTGTGCCGTATTTGACAATGGGGAAGGTAAGGCAGTTTTCGGCATAGACATCAGCAGTTTTTAGAGTGAAGGTGACACTGCCGACACCTGCCGCCGCAGATGAGAAATTGCTGAGTCTTTCTTTATAGAACGAGCTTTCCTTTGCAAGATTGAAGGAATAGACGATATCCGACGGGTCTATGGTTGTGCCGTCGCAGAAAAGTGCCTCGGGGTCAAGAGTGACGGTGAGCATCTTTTCGTTATTGGTAAAGGAAAGACCTATAAGAGGCTCGACAGTATAACCGTCTGAGGGCAGAAAGAGACTGTCGTAAACCAAAGTAAGAAGATTTCTGTTGGTGGGACTTTCGGTTTTATATGGGTTAAGGGATTTGCCTTTGTAATAGCCCAGAGTGACCTTTCTTTCGGGGACAGGCTTCTGGGTTGTGGTCTGCTCTGTGGTGATTTCAGTAGTGGTTTCGTCGGGTGTTTTGTTTCTGCAGCCCGATAAAATACCCACCGCAATAGCAATACAGGCAAAAATACATATCAGCTTTTTCATTTCAAAGCTCCTTTATTATTCAAATCTTACGATTTCTGTGCCGATGCACTTTCCGCTTTTTTCGTCAATTGTGAAAATGCATCCGTTTATCATACATCTGCCCTTGGCATTGTCAAAGCGGGCAGGCATATTTGTTCTGAATTTTTCGATTACTATATCTTTTTCTACACCGAGCACACTGTCAATAACTCCGCACATACCTATGTCGGTGATATAACCCGTGCCATTTTCGAGTATTCTGTCGTCGCAGGTAAGCACATGGGTGTGGGTACCGAAAACAGCAGACACTCTGCCGTCGAGATAATAGGCGAGGGCCTGCTTTTCAGAGGTTGCCTCTGCGTGAAAATCCACAAGGATAACCTTGACCTTACCCTCAAGCTCTTTCAAGGCTTTATCGGCGGCATAGAAGGGGTTCTCAAGGCTTTCCATAAACATAGTACCCATAAGATTGATAATTCCTATGGTGTGCATACCCGTATCAACTACAGCGACGCCTCTGCCGGGATTGGCCGAAGAGTAGTTGTAGGGTCTGATGATATACTCGTTGTCGTCGAGATAGTCATAGATTTCCTTTCGTCTGTAGGTGTGGTTGCCCGTGGTGATAAAGTCAACACCGCTTGTGAAAAGATGCTCGGCAGAAAAGGGAGTGATACCGTTGCCGGCAGATGAGTTTTCGCCGTTGGCAACGGTGAAATCTATATTCTTAAGCTTTTTGAAAGCGGGAAGTTTTTTTCTTAAAAATTCGCAGCCGCTGTCGCTGACAACGTCGCCTAAAACAAGTATGTTCATATTGTTGCTCTTTCTTTAAATCAGTCGTATAAATATTCGCTTACGTCAAAGTCGTCATCGTTGGGGTAATAGTCCCAGCCGTCGTAGTAATTACCCTGAGTTTCATCTGATGAGATTTCGGGAATTTCCTTGATGACCTCAAACTTGTGACCCTGCATCCAAAGGAAGTGGCTGACTCTTATGGTGTAGCCGCAACCGGGAGGTGTGAGCCAATCGCTGACAGAGGCTTCGGGCAGACCGAAGTTTGAAAGGATAGTTGAGATAACACCGCCGTGAGTGACTATGATAAGGTCTTCGGTGCCTGTTTTGATTACGCCGTCAACTATCTTGACAAATGATGAGCAGACTCTGTTGGCAAAGTCCTCATTGCTCTCGCCGAAGGGAGGCCTTACACCGGGCTCGCCTCGGAGCCAGGGCTCGAAGTTGGGCTGTTTTTTCTGTAGCTCTTCGGCTGTTTTGCCTTCAAATTCGCCGAAGTTGTATTCGGTGAGTCCGTCGATAACGATAGGCTTTAAGTCGGGATAGAGGATTTCAGCTGTCTGCTTACATCTTGTAAGAGGTGAAGTGAAAAGAAACTGAGCACCGGGATAGGAGTATTCATCCTTCATTTCTCTGAGCTGGTCCTTGCCTTCGTCACAAAGGGGGGTGTCGGTTATGCCGCAGTAAACGCCCTCAATATTGTCTTTAGTCACGCCGTGGCGGATTAAATGTATTCTGTAAGTTTTCATATATCTTTACCTCTTCTTTCAGGGTATAGTAATCTACAATATAGTATTATATAATAATCTTAATGGAAATTCAATCTAATAATTGAAAAAAGAGTGAAAGTCAGTTATAATATAGTCAGAATATTTTTGCAGGGAGAAAATTATGCTTAATTTTATTGTAGGAGTTAAAAACAGCGGCAAAACTTCAAAGGCGCACAGCATACTCGGCAAGTGTGCTGCCGAGGGTAAGAAGACAATGCTTATTGTACCCAAGCAGTTCACCTTCGATACGGATAAGGCACTGCTTCATCTTTTAGGCCCGAGGACTGCGAGCGAAATAGAGGTGCTGTCTTTTCCGCGACTGTGTCAGGCTGCCGTTAAAATCTACGGCGGTATAAATCAGCCTGTTGCCAAGGGCGGAATGCGCGATATTTTTATGTCCGTAGCTGTTGAGGGCGTAAGAGACAAGCTGAAGGTTTTTTCAAAGCATAAAAATGAAATAGCTCTTGTGACAAAGCTTCTGGGTGAAATTGACCAGATGAAAAACAGCGGTGTGACTCCTGATGAAATAGAAGAGAAGGCTCAGAATCTCAGTGATAATATGCTGAAAGAAAAGCTTCTGGAAACGGCTATGGTTTACCGTGCTTATGATGCGGTGGTATCACAGAGCCACTTTGACGACGAAGACCTGCTTATGAGGGTTTACGAGATAATAAGAGGCACCGATTTCTTCAGCGGTACCACTATAGTTATCGATGGCTTCAAGGGCTTCACCTGCCCCGAATATAAGCTTATTGAGCTGATGATAACCAAGGCTGAAAATGTATATATCACCCTTTGCAGTGAGGACCTCAGAGATATCAACGACCTGGGTGCTTTCGGCAGTGTCAATGCGGCGGCAAGAAGACTTATGCTTATTGCAGGCAACAACGGTGTTGAGACGGGCGAGATAATAAAATGTGAGCGCAATGCCGAATATTTCACCGAGGAAATGTTACATCTGCAGAATAACATATATAAAACCGAAACAGAGATTTATCAGGGTGAAACAGATAAGGTAACTTTAATAAAAGCAGACTCAAGAGAGAACGAGTGTGATGCTGTCGCAAGGCAGATCAAGGCTCTCATCAGACTCGGTGAGTACCGCTGCCGTGATATTGCAGTGGTTTACAGAAACGACGAGAAGTATCACAAGGCAATGACTCAGTCTATAAGAAAATATGAGCTTCCCTTGTTTGAGGATAAGCGTCAGCCCGTAGCAAATCAGCCTCTTATATGCTTCGTCAGATATCTGCTTAGCATATGCAGCGAGGGCTACAATTCAGACTATATTTTTCGACTCGTGAAAACGGGTCTTTGCGGCTATGGCGAAAAAGAAATCAGCGAGCTTGAAAACTATATCTTCACCTGGGATATTTCGGGCAAGAAGTGGCTGGCTGAGTTTACCGCTAACCCTGACGGCTTCGGCAGTGCCATGAAAGAAAGACAGCTCGCGGCTCTTGAAAGCATAAACGCTTTGAGAAAGAGTATAACCGAGCCTATTGAAAAGCTCAGAGAGAGCCTTAAGGATGCTTCGGGCAGAAAGTGTGCCGAGATAATCTACCGCTATCTCAGAGACAGCAAGGCTGACGAGAGACTCAAGGACTACGCAATACTTCTTGAAAATCAGGGTCTCGGCGAGCTTGCAACAGAGCAGGAGCAGGTTTGGGATATACTTATGGAAATTCTCGACGAGCTTGCACTGAGTCTCGGCGACAGAACTGTAAGCGTAAAGAGATTTCTCGAGCTGTTTGAGATAGTCGTAGCTTCAAAGAGTCTGGGCAAATTGCCCGACGGCTATGACGAGGTAAGCATTTGCAGTGCCGACAGGATGCTGACAAATTCCGCTAAGGCTGTTTTTCTCGTGGGTATGAATACAGGCGTATTCCCATTGCAGAGAAGTCAGGGCGGTATATTCTCCGCACCCGAAATCAGAAAGCTGTCTGATGCGGGTCTGGAAATAGGCGAGGATATAAAGAAGCTTACAAGCGACGAGAGATTCATCTGCTACAATGCTCTCTCAAGCGCTACTGAAAGAATATATCTTTCATACTGCACATCGGGTGACGGCGGTGAAGCTCTTACGGAAAGCGAATGTGTAAGACAGGTTGCGACTGCTTTCCCAAATTGCAGAAGCATCAGCACCGCTTCTCAGGATATAAGCGAGCTTATTGAAAGCAGACAGTCTGCCTTTGAGCTTATGGCAAAAAGATATAAGCTGACAGATGAAAAATCTCAGGCACTGAAAGAATATTTCAAGGATATGCCAGAATATCGGGGAAGACTCGAAGCTATTGAAAGAGCAGTATCCGATAAGGATTTCCTCATTGAAAACAAAAAGACCGCCATGGCTCTTTTCGGCAAGGATATGAGCTTTTCGGCATCACAGCTTGAGACCTACGGCAAGTGTCCCTTTATGTACTTCTGTCGTTACGGTCTGAGAGCAAACCCCAGAGAAAGAGCTCGCCTTGATGCGAGAATGGGCGGTAATGTGGTGCATTATGTGCTTGAAATGGTACTCTCGGAATATCGCGGTAAGGAATTTCTCTCTCTCGGCAAAGAACCTCTGCACGAGAAGATAAAGTTCCACCTTTCGGAGTATATGCGCCTTTATATGAGCGACAGCGAAAAGGATAGCCTGCGTTTTGGTTATCTTTACTCGAGAATGTTCAAGATACTCACACATCTGTTTGAAAGACTCACCGACGAATTCGGTGACAGCGACTTTGAGCCCTGTGAGTTTGAACTGAGCATAGACAGCGAAAGCGTAGTCAAACCCTTTAAGGTTGAGCTTAAAGAGGGCAGTGTTGAGCTGACGGGTAAAATTGACCGTGTGGACAAAATGGACAAGGACGGCAAGAGATATATCCGTATTGTTGATTATAAAACAGGCGTTAAGGATTTTGAACTCAGCGATGTCTTTTACGGTGTGAATATGCAGATGCTTCTTTATCTTATAAGCATATGGCGCGGCGGCAGTGAGTTTTACGAAAACATCACCCCTGCAGGTATACTTTATTTCCCTGCAAATCTTCTGAGCTGTGATATAGACAGAAACGAAAGCGAAGAAGCAAAACAGAAAAAGCTTCTTTCAAGGGGCAAGATGAAGGGTATGCTTGTGCTCGATGATGAGAGCATAGAGGCTATGGATAAGAGCAAAAGAGCTGTTTTTCTGCCTGTTTCCTTTGATAAAAAGACAGGGCAGGTAAAGGGTAAGTTTATCACTCTGCCTCAGCTTGAAAAGCTCGGTAAAATTATAGACGATGTAATAATAAATATGGGCGACAGCCTTCATAACGGCATAGTAGGGGCAAGACCTCTTTCGGGCTCGGGTAACAGCGAGACCTGTCAGTGGTGCAACTATAAGGATGTCTGTCTTAAGGATAACCCGAAAATCAGATATGCAGAAAAACTCAGTCACGATGATTGCTTAAGAAAGCTTGCAGGAGGTGAGGACAGTGGCGAGAATATGGACTACGGCTCAGTCGGATGCAATAAACGCCCTTGACGGCAATGTGCTCGTATCAGCGGCGGCAGGCTCGGGTAAAACCGCTGTTCTGACTCAGCGAGTAATAAACCGCCTGACAGTAGGCGACAACCCCACAAGCGTTGACCGCCTTCTCATTGTAACCTTTACGAGAGCTGCGGCTCAGGAAATGAGGCAGAGAATAGGCGATGCATTGTCGGAGCTTCTGAAAAATGACCCCACAAACCGCAACCTCATAAATCAGCAGATACTTCTGCCCTCGGCAAAAATCTGCACAATCGACAGCTTCTGCTCAGACCTTGTGAAAGAAAACTTTCAGGCTCTTGAGATATCTCCCGATTTCAAAATAGCTGACGAGGGCGAATTGCAGATACTCTCAAAGCAGGCTATGGATATCACTATGGAGCAGATGTATCAGACAGATGACGACTGCGGCTTCAGAAATCTCGGTGAGCTTCTTTTCAGTGGAAGAGACGATAAAAAAACAGCCGAAATGGCAGAAAAGCTTTACAGCAATTCCGTGTCCTTTCCCTTCCCCGAAAAATGGCTTGACGGACTCTGTCGTGATTTTGAAGAGGGCGTAGGAATTAAAGATAGCGCCTACGGTAAAATTGTTTTGGCTCATCTGAAAAGTGCTCTTGAATACTGTATTGACATATCTTCGGCAGTTATAAGCGAGTGCGACGGCAACGAGGATTATGCGAGAATTCTCTATGATGCAATATCCTCCGACAAGGCTCAGGCTGAATATATCCTCGAGAGAATTGAGTCAGACCAGAGCTGGGATGAAATCAGACGCGCTGTTGCGGCCTATGCACCTGCCAAAAGAAAAAATATCACAGGCGAGCTCAAGGAGGATATGACTCTCGACGCTCTTAAAAATAACCGCGACCGTGTTAAAGATGAGCTCAAAGGTCTTGGCGGATATCTTTGCTGCAGCGAAGAGGAATACAACGACGATATGTGTTTCCTGAGACCTATGATAAAGGCTCTCGTTAAAACCGCAAAGCTCTATAAGCAAAACTTCGACGCTATAAAGAAAGAAAAGAAGGTTGCCGATTTCAGCGATATAACCCACAGAGCTCTCGAGCTTCTTGTAAAAGAGACACATGAGGGCTGGTGCAGTACCGCCCTTGCGGAAAATCTCAGAGACAACTTCGATGAAATTCTCATCGACGAATATCAGGATACCAACGCTGCTCAGGATATGCTTTTCACGGCTATCTCAAATAATAATCTGTTCCGTGTAGGTGATGTCAAACAGAGCATTTATCGCTTCAGACAGGCCAACCCCGATATCTTCATCTCCCTTAAAAATGCATATAAGCCCTATGATAAAGATGCCAACGAGTACCCTGCAAAGATTGTGCTGGGTAACAACTTCCGTTCACGTAAGGGCGTGACGGATATCATCAACTTTGTCTTTGCTCAGATAATGAGCGCTTCCTGCGGTGATATCGACTATAATCAGGATGAGGAGCTTGTTTTCTCGGCAGGGTACAGCCAAAAGGATGAACCCTCTGCTGAGCTTCATCTTGTTGAGTTTGACCCCAAGAACGACGATGGCACAGACAAAAACGAAGCTGAGGCTTATCACATAGCCGAGGTTATAAAGGATATGATAAACAGCGGGTATACTGTTCAGGAGGGCGACGGTGAAAGACCCGTAACCTATAAGGACTTCGCTATTCTGATGAGAGCTACGGGCTCGGGCAAGGGTGTGAAATATGCCGAGGTTATGCGCAATGAGGGCATACCTTGCTTCACCGAGGTGTCCGGCGAGTTCCTTACATCTACGGAAATAACTCTTGCGGTAAATATTCTCCGTGTTATCGATAATCCCAAGCAGGATATTCCTCTTCTGAGCGTGATGATGTCTCCTGTTTTTGGCTTCACCGCCGATGAAATCAGTGAGCTTCGTATAAAGAGCAGACGGGGTGATATTTACACCTGCCTTATCTCAAATGAAGACGAAAAGGTCAAGAGCTTTTTTGAAAAAATCAGATATTGGCGCAATCTCAGTGTGTGTCTGAGAGTCAAGGAGCTGCTTGAAGAAATCTATTCAGACACAGCTCTGCCGTCAATTTTTCAGGCAGTTGACCCCTCGGGCATCAAGAGAGGCAATCTTATGCTTCTTTGCGACTATGCGGATATATATGAAAACTCAGGTTACGGCTCACTGTCGGGCTTTATAGGCTTTATCGACCGCCTGGGCGACAAGCAGAGAGATATCTCAGGCTCCGTTGCTAAGGCTCAGGAAAGCGACTGCGTGAAGATTATGACAATCCACAAGTCAAAGGGTCTTGAATTTCCCGTGTGTATATTGGCATCCTGTGCATCTCAGTTTAACAAAAGCGACGAAAAAGAGAGCCTTGTTATCAGCCAGAAATACGGTCTGGGCGTAAAGCGAAGAGACATCGAAACCTTCGCTCAGCACACAACTCTTTGCCACAGTGCAGTAAAGCTCGGCATAAGAAAAGACAATATCAGCGAAGAGCTGAGGGTCCTTTATGTTGCAATGACCCGTGCTCGTGAAAAGCTGATTATGGTTTATACCAAAGATAAAATATATGATAAATGCCGCAAATACGCTTCGGAGATTTCAGCTAATAAGTCGAAATTTTCTCCCTATGCATGTTCAGGTGCGAACGGCTACGGAGAATGGCTGCTGAGCACACTTATCAGACACCCCGATGCTTATGAATTAAGAGAAGCGGCAGGCATCAGTCATAATATCGTTTTACCTTCAACTGTGCCTCTTAAGATAGTTTACACCGATTTCGTTTCGTACTCTGCCGAAGAGGAAAGCACTAAGGTTGTGAAGAAGGCCGACGAAGAATTTATAAATCTCATCAGAGAAAGAGCTGCTTTCAGATATAAATATGAGGCTCTCTCAGGTGTGGTTACCAAGCGAGCCGCATCAGAGACGGATAAAAACTTCATCGACCGCGACTATTTTGCTTCAAAAGAGCCCTCGTTTATGAGTGCATCGGGTCTTACGGGTGCGGCACGAGGTGTTGCTACTCACACCTTTATTCAGTACGCTGACTATGAAAAAGCAAAAGAGAATGTTGAAGCTGAAATAGAAAGACTGCGCGATAGGGGTATTCTGTCGAAGCTTGAGGCTGAGGCTATCAATAAAGATGCTGTCGGCAGATTTTTCTCGTCGGCACTCTTTGCAAGAATAGAGAAGAGTGAGCTTGTTATGAGGGAAAAGAAGTTTACCGTTGAGGTGCCCGTAAGTGAAGTCTATGACGGCCTTGAGGAATACGGAGACGAAATGATAATGATTCAGGGTATCGCCGACTGTGCTTTCCTTGAAGACGGCAAGCTTGTGGTTGTGGACTATAAGACAGACCGTCTGAATGACGAAGAGCTTTTCAGAGAAAAATATACCTCTCAGGTGCTCATTTATAAGAAAGCCCTCACAATGTCAACGGGTTATGAGGTGAAAGGCACTCTTCTTTACTCCTTCCACCTCTCAAAAGAAATCAGCATAGATGCCTGAAAAGCCCCGTAATATAAGCAATTCGGCATTTTTTCAGACAAAGTAACAAGATGAAAGAAAAATATTTTCAAAATAAAACAAAGAAATTTCAAAAAAATGTTGATTTTTGATTTTGTCTATGATACAATACCATTCGTTAAATAATGTATTGATACCGAAATGAGGTGA
>JAGBSR010000172.1 GCA_017631745.1 Clostridia bacterium
CAGACCCTATTGTGAAGACGGGCTTTATACCTCTTTCGGTTATTCATCTGTGGCAATTACCCACGAAGCTGACCCTGCTCTGAGATTCAGCGATGAAAATGGCAACTATTGCTATTATAAAATCCCGGCAGAGGAAATCGACAGTATACTCAGACACTTCGGTCTTGAGACAAACCATGCACTCAATACAAAGGAATGCTATTATTATAATTCCTGCTATTACTTTGCAGCAGGCGAATCGGCAGGAGCAAAAAGCAGCGGCAAGGTTGCCGTGGAAGACAGTAAGCGAATTCAGGACGGCAGATATTATGTAACGACGTCCTTCGGCTCTCAGACAGTATATGTTATTGCAAGTATGGACGAAGACAATGAGGAAAGCTATTGGAAAATTCATTCAATGTCTCTCAAGCCCGTATTTGACAGCCTCGGTATAAAAATCAAAACCGAAGACGATGCTGTGAGCAATTATGAAATCCGCACACTTGTTTTAGACGGCACTGCAGATGACGGTACTGTTTTCAGACGTTATTGCATCAAGTATCCCTATTTCTTCGGTGAAAGTCAGGGCGAGATTCAGGCAAATGCTTTTTATCAGAGCATTATCACCTTCTATCAGCAGCAGTCACAGCAGGTGCAGTCTGACTATAAGAGATTTATCAAAAAAGGCGGAGATAAAGACAGCCTGCCTATAGAGCTTCATTATTCAGCCTTTGTCAGCTATTCGGATGAGAAAAACCTCTGCCTGATTGACGAGATAACAGAGTCACTCCCTGAATATGAGACATCTCAGGAAAGCGAAAATCTCTCTTCAGCGGTAACGCTGCCGATAAAGACAGTGGAGTGCTATACCTTTGATTTGGAAACGGGCACATATGTGTCCAAGGATGATATTGTCGGCAAGGATATTGCTAAGCTTACAGAGATGCTTTACAGAATCTATAACGGCTATCCCTATGAGGCAATAACGGGCGAAGAGCTTATCGGTGTCCAGGTGCCCGCAGACATAGGAAAAATCGGTGAAAAGATTTATGAAAGTGCATCAACTCTTTGCAGTGAGGGATATGTATTCTGCTATATCAATGACGACGGAATAAGAGAAGATGTTATTATTCCCTTTGAGACACTTGAAAAACTGAATGAACTACAGGAAGAACAAAACTAATATTGTCAGGGGACAAAACAATGAAAAATAACTCAATTAAAAATATGGTACTCGCGGCTATGTTTTTAGCCATAGGTTTGGTGCTGCCTCTTTTTACGGGACAGCTTCAGCAATTGGGCAATATGCTTTCGCCGATGCATCTGCCGGTTTTTCTTTGCGGACTTATCTGCTCGTGGAAATACGGCTTTGCAGTAGGTTTTATTTTACCGATAATGCGTTCAATGCTTTTTCACAGACCACAGATGTACCCCAATGCCGTTGCTATGGCTTTCGAGCTTGCAACCTACGGTCTGGTGGTAGGCTATCTTTACGGCAGAAACAAGTATAAGTGCATCAAGGCCCTTTATAAGAGTCTTATTGCCGCAATGCTGGCAGGCAGAATTGTCTGGGGTATTACAGAGGTGGTGCTTCTCGGAATCAGTGGCGGTACATTTACATTTTCTGCATTTATCACAGGCAGCTTCGTCAATTCCTGGCCCGGTATAGTAATTCAGCTTATCCTTATTCCGACAATTATGGTTGCTCTCGGCAAGGCGAAGCTCGTGCCGCTGATAAAAAGAAAATCCAAAGAATAAACTTAAGGCAGTCGACAGACTGCCTTTTCTTTGTACCCTGCCGAAAATGCAGGGTGAATTTTATTTTCTGAGTGTCATATATATTACAGAGGTGATGTGATGAACTGCTGTATAACGGACCTGAGAAACAAAGAGGTGATATGCGCAAAAAACGGTTGCAGACTCGGTTGTGTCAGCGATGTGGAAATCGATACCTGCAGCGGATGCCTTGTGTCGATAATAATTTGGGGCAAAAACAGATGCTTCGGACTTATGGGCAGAGATGAGGATATAAGAATATGCTGGAAGGATATCGAAGTTATAGGCGAGGATACCATAATTGTCTGCGCAGATATTTCCGGTCAGAGAAGTAATCCTCAGGCAAGAATCAGGCGCAATATTTTTGAAAATCTTTTTAAGTACTGATAAAACAATCGTTGACAAAAAAATCCATAGCTGATAAAATAAAGGCATCAAAACAAAAGGGGAAAAGTTTATGAAACTGACTAAAAAATTTATAAGCATTCTCATATGTATACTGATGATATCTGCCCTTGCTGTGCCTGTATTTGCTGCAGGAAACACCGTTAAATACCCCACTATTTTTGTGCAGGGTCTTCAGTCGAGCACACTTTACACTGATACTGAAAACCCGACAGAATCAATAGCTATACCCGACGCATCAACTCTTGTTGAGCTTATCAAGCAAGAGGTTCTGCCTGCATTTATCGTTTATGCGGCAAATAAAGATATTGACAAGCTTGCCCTCACTCTCACAAGTGTGGCCAACGAAGCCTTCAAGCATTGGGCAAACAATCCCGACGGCACACCCGTTGGCAACTCAGGTGCAATCAATAACTATCCAGATCCTGCAGCCCTGAACGGAGATTCACAGATTTATTTCAAATATGACTGGCGCGGCGATCCTCTTGTAATCGCTTCCGATCTTAATGATTATATCAACTACATTATTGACAACACCGCTTATGATAAGGTTGCAATTTCTTCTCACTCTCTCGGCGGTATTGTGACTCTTACCTATCTTTCACTTTACGGCTATGATAAGGTTGCAGGTATAGTTTTTGACAGCCCTGCTATTGAAGGCGTGGAGTATGTAGGCGATTTATTCTGCGGTGAAATTGAAATTACAAGCGAGGGTGTGCTGACATTCTTGAAGGGTACCCTTGGTGAAAACGAATATAAAGAGCTCATTTCAAGCAGTCTTGACATTCTCGAAATGGCAGGCCTCTCAGAGCTTGTTATCGGTACCTTTGACGACGCTATTGATAAGATTACTCCCATACTCTTCAAAGAAACACTTCTTCCCATTTTCGGCTCATGGCTTTCAATCTGGGCAATGGTACCTCCTGAAAGAATTGACGAGGCTTTAAGCTATGTCTTTGACGATTTCTGCAAGGATCAGGATTTATCTGTAATCAGAGGCAAAATAGAAGAATACAACAGAGTTGTAAGAGATAACAGAATTGATACTCTTCTCGGCTATGATGAAGTGGGCAGAGTTGCAGTTATATCAAGATACGGTCACACTTGCTTCCCCATTACATCCTCGTGGAATCTGATAGGCGATGCTGTTATTGAAACTCAGAGCACATCATTCGGTGCCGTGACAGCACCCCTCGGCGATTACTTCTCAGACGAATATCTTGAGGGCAAGGATATGAAATATATCTCACCCGATAAAACAATAGACGCTTCAAGCTGTCTCTTCCCTGAAAAGACTTGGTTTATCAAAGAGATTCTCCACGAAGAAATCAAGTATACAAAGCATATGCACAGTCAGCTTCTCTTCGGAGACGAAGAAGCAACCTGCGACAATTCCGAGTTTGCTCGTTTCAGCATCTTTGACAGAGAAACAGATACAATTTCAGCAGACAGCTCAAAGCCTCAGAAGGCAGAAGAACCCACACCGCTTCAGAGACTTTTCAACTTCCTCAAGGCTCTGCTTGATAAGCTTATTGCATTTTTCAGCAAAGATAAATAATTAATCATTGACAATAAATCGGTGATTTGATAAAATTATTTTCACAAACTCAGGCGATGATATATTTCTGAAAACGGAGGAATTAATTTGAAAAGAGTTACAAGTTGGATTTTTCTTGCTGTTGAAGCAGTGCTCTTTTGCATCTTTGTGGCAATGGATGTTATGAATCACAGTGCGGAAAATACTGTTAAATATATTGCAATCGCTCTTGTGGGCATCTTCGGCCTCAGAGCAGGTAAAAACAAAGACAATATTGTTGTTACCGTAGCATTGCTGTTTACCATGCTCGCAGACATTTTCCTTATTCTCGTGGGTAACTTTGTTGCAGGTGTATGTGTTTTCATCTGTGTACAGACCTGCTATACAATAAGATTCTCATTCATGAGCGGTAAGCCTCTTGTGGGCGAGCTTCTTAAGAGACTTCTTCCGGGTCTTATTCTCGGCTCAGCGGCTACATATTTCCTTGGTGTAAATGTAGGTATAGTTGTGGCTTATGCCTGCAGCTTTGCAGTGAACTTTGTTCACGGCTTCGAGCTTCATATTCTCAAGCCATCACCAAGGCATCTGAGATTTGCAATAGGTCTTTTCCTTTTTGCCTGCTGTGATGCCTGTGTTGGCATCACTAACCTCAGACCCGGATTTTTAACCGAGCAGATGATAAGAAATGCAGAGGTTATGACCTGGATATTCTATCTGCCAAGCCAGATACTTATCCTTTCAACAACCGACGCTCTGAGCCTTAAAAGGCCTCAGAAATAACCAGGACAATAAAAAATGCACAGAGCCTTGAAACTCTGTGCATTGTCTTTTTTATTGACTTATTTTGCTGTGGGTACGCTGAGCTCGAGATCTGTAAGTGGGAAACTGCAGCAGGGATGGATACAGCCGAACTTATAGTCTGCGAGTCTGCGGTACTCAAGGTGCTTGGGCACATAGATCTTGCCTGAAAGCAGATGTGAGTGGCAGAAGCCGCATTCGCCACTGCGGCAACGGGCAGGTACTGCGATGCCGTTTTTCTCGAGAGTCTGCATTACGGAATCTGATGTCTTACCCTCTACGGTGTAGGTGTTATCCTGAATTGTAACAGTGATTTTTACTGTTTCGGGTACTTCTGAGGGATAATCTGCCTGAGTGGCGGGGTTATGGAATTCACCGAACATTTCGTGGCGGATATACTTCTTCTCAAGATTTAACTTTTCGAGCTCTTTATCTACGAAATCATACATCTGCTGCGGACCGCAGATGAAAACTGAATAAACCTCGTTTTCAGGAGCGTACTTTTTAATAAGCTCAGCAGTGATAAAGCCTTTTTCTGTGCCCTTCTTAGCTCTGCCTTTTTCTTCGCTGAGCACATGGATAACTTTGATTTTATCACATTTCTTCTCAAGCTCGGCAAGTTCGTCTTTAAAGAGAATGCAGTCACTGTTTCTGCTGCCGTAAAGAAGAGTCATCTCGAAATCCTCGTCGCCGTCTGCGATAGCATTTGCCATTGAAACAAAGGGAGTGATACCGCTGCCGCCTGCAAGACAGATAACCTTTTTGGCGTCTCTGAGTGGTTGGTATTCGAAGTTGCCTGCAGGCGCTGAAACCTCAACCTTTGAACCGATTTCCCAGGTGTCGAAAATATATCTTGACATAAGACCGCCGCCAACGAGCTTGATAGTCAGCACATATTTGCCCTCAAGAGAGTCTTTTGGTGAGGAAGAGATAGAATATGCTCTTGTCACAGGCATACCCTCAATGGTCTCAAAAACAGTGAGATATTTGCCTGCGCCGAAATATGCCAGAGCAGTTGTGCCTTTTTCTTCGTCGGGTACCAGGGTGTAGCTCTTGCAGTCTTCGCCTCTTTCAAGAATGCTTTCTATTTTCAGATACTGACGCTTGGGATGAAGAGCCTTAGCAAGTACGGAAGCATTATCTGAAAATGTGGGGAATTTTGCCTGGGCAACCTCAAACTTTGCCTGACGGTGTGAGAGTACATTTATAAATTTGCGTGCTTTTAATGATTTGATGTCAGCCATAATTATTTACCCTCCTTCTTGATAGCATTTACAACCAGGTTGCCTGCTTTTTCACCTGTGTAGTACGCACAGCCGTAACCGTCGCCTCTTTCCTGAGTAGCACCGCAGAAGAAGAAATTATCAAAAGGCTGGTCGCTGAGATACTGCACTGTACGTGGAAGCATACTGTCCCATTTTTCGAGCATATAGCCGTAAGGTGTGCCGAGAGGAGTGTTGAGATAGCGGGCAAATGTCGGGGGAAGTGCGATTTCGATTTCTTCAATATAAGGCATAATGGATATATTAAGAGCCTTTTCGCAGGTCTCAATCATATCTCTTGCTATTTCAGTTTTGAATTTTTTGTAATCCTGAGGTCTGATGTCTTTCATAACATCGCCGAAGGTCATTGTTGTAAGGAAAAGCTGACTTGTACCTTCGGGAGTGCAATCGGGAATAATCTCGTTAAGACAGTTGATGATGCAGTAACCGCTCTTGTAGTTCTGAGCCACATCATACTGCTTGTCTGAGTCCGAGTCGGGTGCAATGAATATGGAGTAGTCCTTGATACCGAGTTCCTCTTTTGTCTTGTTCATACCGAGGTAAACAGTTGTAAGGGTGCAGGCGGTCTTTCTTGATTTGAGCATCTTAAGCTGTTTTTTCGGTGTATCTTTCTCATCTATAAGGTCTTTAAAAACAGCATAGGGATAGGCATTTGAGATAATATATTTACCGTAAACCTCTTTTTCACCGTTGATAACAACGCCCGCAGGCTTGCCGTCTTTCATAATGATTTTTGTAACCTCTGAATTATACCAGATGTCTCCGCCGTGTCTGCGTATTACCTTGTCCAGAGCAAGACTCATTTCGTGTGAGCGGTATCTTGGAACGCCTGTGCCGTATTCAACATAGCTGTGAAGCATAGCCATATAATAAAGGAAGTCTAACTTTGATGCAGGTGAGCCAAGATAGCACCAATATGTATTGAAGATATCCTGAGCTTTTTTCGGCATACCGAGAGCATCGAGAGCTTCTGACATTGTGTGAGAAACCATTCTCATAATGTCGGGTATATCTTTTAAACTGCCGGGAAGCTGACTGGGATTTTCAAGGCTGTTCAAAGCCTTAAAGAGTCTTGTCGAAAGGTCAAAGGCTGCCATGCAGCTTTCATATGAGCCGGGAACGAGCTCGTCAAGCTTTTGCGCGAAGCTTTCAAAGCCGACAGGCATACGAGCATCAACGGTGACGAGAACGCCGTCTTCGTTGACAAAAGCACCGTCATCACCCTCTTTTGCAGGTACAACAAGTCGGAAGGTGGATTCGTGGGTGTACCAGTCAACATCGCCACCGAGTCTGTCAAACATACCTTCAACCTGACCGCTTTTGTCGGGTGCACCAACACCGCAAAGCTCGTGAAGTGAGGGTTCAAACTCAAATCTGCCTCTGACAAATGAAGATGCAGAGCCGCCGGGGATATTGTGTCTTTCAAGAAGTAAGGTTGAAAGACCCTCTTTTGCGCAGGTTGCAGCAGCCGCAAGACCGCCGTTGCCGGCGCCGATAACAATTACGTCATAGGTTTTCATGATATTTCCTCCGTTTCACTGTTTAAATGCAATTACATTATAAACCCACAAAAGCATTGCTGTCAACTAAAAAAAGAAAGGTGTAACAGCCGTTGACAGATTTGAACTTTTCTTATAGAATAAAGACGGACGGTGATAAATTATGGAAAAGAAAATAGCAGTTTTAACAGGCGCAAGCTCGGGCATCGGCAGATGTACCGCAATAGCGCTGAGAGATTTGGGCTGTAAGGTTTATGATCTTAGCAGAAGAGATATTCCTATCGAAGATGTAAAGCACATCAAGACTGATATTACAATCGAAAGCGATGTTATGTCGGCCGTAAAAGAGATAATTGATGCTGAGGGCAAGGTTGATATTCTTGTTAACTGTGCGGGGTTCGGCATTTCGGGTGCAGTGGAATTTACCTCAACAGAAGAAGCAAAAAAGCAGTTCGAGGTCAACTTTTTTGGTGCAGTGACGGTAACAAGAGCATTTCTGCCATATATGAGAGAGCAGAAATGCGGCAGGATTGTCAACATCAGCTCTGTTGCAGCGGTGGCGCACATCCCATTCCAGACTTATTACTCGGCTTCAAAGGCGGCTATAGAGTCATATACCGCTTGTCTTGACAACGAGGTGAAAATGTACGGTGTGAGAGTGACAGCTGTTGAGCCCGGTGATATCTGCACTGAGTTTACGGGCGCCAGACAGAAGTCTTTTGAGGGCGACGATGTTTACGGAGGAAGAATCAGCCGAAGTGTTGCCGGTATGGAGAAAGACGAGGCCAAGGGTATGAGCCCCGAAATAGCAGGCAAGTATATTGCCAAGGTGGCACTTCGCAAGAAGGTAAAGCCCGTCTGTGCTATCGGTATGTCATATAAAATTTTAAGTGTGATGTGCAAGACTTTCCCTTGCTCATTCAGAAATTGTGTAGTCGGCATGCTCTATGCGAAATAATATATTGCACTCCCTTTTTGCGGAGTGCTTTTTATATTGTGCTAAACTTGGGGGTGGGGGCTCAGGAGCCGAAGCGAAAGCTTCGGCTGACTGACGCCTTTGGCGTCAGTCTCAAAATCCGCAACGCGGATTTTGCCTGAGCCCCTGCCTTGCCTTTACCGCACACTAAAAAGAAAAAACTCCTTGACCTTATTGCCGTATAAGATTATAATTATAATGTAAAACTTTACAGGAGGAAAAATATGAAGAACAGTGAAATTATAAGCAAATTGAC
>JAGBSR010000173.1 GCA_017631745.1 Clostridia bacterium
AAGATACTGCAAACAATCTTAAAATATATGCACTCAATGACCTTAACGAAAGCAAAGACATCACAGTTTCTTATGAAATTTTCGACTTTGCAAATGGCATTATTGATAAGCTGGAAAAATCTCTTACCGTTGATAAAGTCAAGAACGAAATTGTTTTCGATCTGTCAATGGACGAGCTTAAGAAAAAATATAACACCGAAACAACAGGCGTTATTGCAAAGCTTATAAGCGAAGGTCAAGTCGTTTCAAGAAAGACTTATCTGTTTGATGTTGAAAAGAATCTTGATATGCCTAAAACAAAGCTTGATATAACAAAAGAAATTGCCGACGGCAAAATCGTTGTCACACTTAAGGCTGATAAATTTGCAAGAATTGTCTGTGTTTCATCAGATGTATCCTTCAAGCCTTTTTCAGATAACTACTTCGATCTTCTTCCCGGAGAGTGCAAGACAGTTACAATACCTCTTGATGAGAAAGAGGATTCCGATAAGCAGCTTGCAGCTGTCAAGGCAGTTTCACTTTCAGACATACCCACAAGAAAAATAACCCTCAAGGAGCGTATTCAGCAGTATAAGATGATGCTTTCACCTTATAATATCGGCAACTGTGTATTTCACAGATCAGTTCCGAAGGATGTATCACTTGACTGATAAAGGAGCGATAATATGAAATATAACATTAAGAAACTTCTTATCAATAATTTTGATGTTTACGAAGAAAATAAGCTTGCAGGAAGAAGCTATTTCATTCCCTACAGCGATAAGGCGATTCTTGCAGAAAAGAACGCCTTAAACGAGCGTTTCGGCTCAGATATGGTAACGGTTCTTTCGGGTGAGTGGAGCTTCAAATATTACAAGCTCATTTCCCGTATGCCGAGCATTATTGATACTCAGGCTATTACTTTTGATACCGTTATGGTGCCGTCAGTCTGGCAGAGAACAGGCTACGAGCCTCCGTGTTATCTCAACACAAGATATGAATTCCCAATGAGACTTCCAAATGTTCCCGAGGAGATGTCAGCAGGTGTTTATGTCAAAAAGTTCACTATCAAAGACAAAACCAACCCCATTATCACCTTCCTCGGTGTGTGCTCAAGCCTTACACTTTATGTAAACGGCGAGTATGTCGGTTAAAGTGAAGGTAGCCACAACAGTGCGGAGTTCAATCTCAAAGACTATGTTGTTGAGGGTGAAAACGAGCTTCTTGCAATCGTTACCAAATGGTGCAACGGCACTTATCTTGAATGTCAGGATATGTTCCGTGACAACGGCATTTTCCGTGATGTTTATATCACTGAGAACCCTGCCGAGTATATTAACGATTATGCTGTTAAAACAGTGAAGACAGATAATGAATACAAGCTCAGTATCGATGTCAGCATTGTTGGTGATAACCTTAAGGGCAAATCAATCATAGCCGAGCTTTATTACGGCGATGAGCTTGTTGCCGAAAAGAGCTGTGATGCCGACAGAGCTTCATATATTAATTTCGGCTCACTCAATGTCAAAGAGTGGAGTGCGGAGTACCCCGAGCTTTATACTCTTTATCTCTCGCTGAATGACGGTGACAAGGCTATAGAATACATAAGAAAGAAAATCGGCTTCAAAACTGTTAAAATCAATGGTGAAATCTTCACCTTCAACGGTGCACCCGTAAAATTCAAGGGTGTAAACCACCACGACACACACCACAAAACAGGCTTTGTTATGAACGGTGAGGATCTGCTTAAGGATATCAAGCTTATGAAGCAGTTTAACTGTAATGCTGTTCGTACCTCTCATTATCCTCCCGATCCTATTTTCCTTGATCTTTGCGATGAGTACGGTCTTTATGTTATTGATGAAGCAGATATTGAGACCCACGGCACACAGTTTAATGAGGGTCTCAGATTCACAGGTAAGCCCAACATCATTTCAAATGATAAAAAGTGGCTTCCGAGATATAAAGACAGAGTCCGCAGAATGTATGAGCGCGATAAAAACCACCCCTCAATTACAATGTGGAGCTTGGGCAACGAATCGGGCGGTTGGAAAAACCACGATAAGTGCTGTGAAATGCTCAAGGGTCTTACTGATATTCCCGTTCATTATGAGGGTGCAATCAGAACACCGAGAGGCTCTTATGATGTTATCTCCGAAATGTATCAGATTCCTCAGCTTCTCGAGAAAATCGGTGAGCACAAGCTGACTAAGAGATATCAGAACAAGCCTCATTTCCTCTGTGAGTACTGCCACGCAATGGGTGTAGGCCCGGGCTCACTTGAAGATTACTGGAAGCTTATTTATAAATATGATAACCTTTCAGGCGGCTGTATCTGGGAGTGGGCAGACCACAGTGTGTACGATGAAAATGCCAAGTACAAATATACTTACGGCGGCGACCACGGTGAAGCTTACCACGACAGCAACTTCTGTGTTGACGGTCTTTTCTATCCTGACAGAACACCTCACACGGGTGCTTACGAGATGAAGACAGTATACAGACCCATAAGAGCAGAAAAGGCAGGGGATAAGACTTACCGTTTCAGAAATACAAATGCTTTTACAAAAAGCGATGTGTATAATGTTGAATACAATCTTGTTGTTGATGGCGTTGTGACAGAAAAGGGCAGTGTAGAGCTTGATATTCAGCCCTTATGCAGCTGCGATGTAAAGATAGCACATAGTGATATTGACCGCGGCAAAGATGTATTTATCAACTTTATTTATACTGATAAACAAGGCTCTGAAATTGCTGTTGAACAGCTCATTCTCAATGAAAAGGTGAAGGAGCCCGAATACACCGAAAAGAAAAAGGCAGAGTTTACCAGAAAAAAAGATAAGCTCATTGTTGATTTCGAGGGCGGCAGTGCAATCTTCTCTCTTGAGACAGGCGCACTCATCAGCTACGAAATCGACGGCAAGCAGATTCTCAACGGTAACAGCGGCTTCGCTCACAACCTTTACAGAGCATATCTCGATAACGACAGAAATATCGTCAAGAATTGGGGAGCTCTTGAAAACCTTGTTTATAACGGCAGACTCTCATCATATGAGTCCAAGGATAAAGAGGGCAGAGTGAAGATAACTTCAAAGGGCACTCTCTCATATAAGGGCAAAGAGCTCTTCGATTGTGAAATAAAATACACTATATTCCCCAGTGGTATTATGAGTGTAAAACCTGAGATTTCATATAAGAGCAAGCTTCAGAAACGATTTGAGCTTCCGAGATACGGCCTTTCGGTAAATCTCGATAAGAGCCTTCAGAATGTAACCTATTACGGTCTGGGTAAGGGTGAAAACCTCAACGACTTCAGGGAGCATTCAATTCTCGGCATATACGAAGCTACAGTGCCCGAGCTCAATGTAGACTATATCCGACCTCAGGAAAACGGCAACCACGGTGAATGCCGATATGTGGCAATTAAGGATGATTAGGGTAAGGGTATTATGATTCACTGCAGAAAGAATTTCTTCTCATTCAGTGCTCATAATTATTCAAATAAAACTCTCAGAAAGGCTAAACACCTTGAAGATATAAAGGATGACGGACTTGTTTGTCTGAATATCGACGGCTTTATGAGAGGCACAGGTACAAACAGTTGCGGACCTAACCCCTTAAAGCAATACAGAATAGATTTCAAGGATGAGCTTTCATTCAGCTTCTACATCATTCCTCTGATGTAAAATTTCAACAATAAATCCTCTCAATATTCGTAACTATCTACAATTGCTTTTTGCTTGAATATTGAGAGGCACTGTGATATAATTAACCCAATTAGGTATAAATTATACCTTTAAATTAACATAACGGAGGCTATCATCAATGAAGCAGTTAAACATTGGTATCATAGGTGCCGGCAGAATCGGCAAGGTACACGCACAGTCAATTACATACAATGTGCCTACAGCAAAAGTTTTGGGTATTACAGACGTTTTTAAAGACGGTCTTCAGGAGCTTGCTGACAAATACGGCATTGAAAAGGTATATAACGATTATAAAGAAATGCTCGCTGACGAAGAAATCGATGCAGTTCTTGTTTGTTCATCAACAGACACTCACGCTGATATTTCTATTGAAGCTGCAAAGGCAGGCAAACACGTTTTCTGTGAAAAGCCCGTTGATCTTACACCCGCTAAGGTTCAGGCTGTTATCGATGCAGTAGCTGAAGCAGGCGTAAAGCTTCAGGTAGGCTTCAACAGACGCTTTGACCACAACTTCGCTCATGTAAGAAACCTTATCAACGAAGGCAAAGTTGGTGACCTTGAGCTTATCAAAATTACTTCACGCGACCCGGCACCCCCACCGGCAGAATATGCTGCAGTATCAGGCGGTATGTTCCTTGATATGACAATTCACGATTTCGATATGGCTCGTTTCCTTGCAGGCTGCGATGTAACAGAGGTTTATGCAAACGCTACTTGTCTTGTTGACCCCGCTATCGGTGAAGCAGGCGATGTTGACACAGCTATTATCAACCTCAAGTTTGAAAACGGCGCTCTCGGTGTTATCGACAACAGCCGTCGTGCAGCTTACGGTTATGACCAGAGAATCGAAGTATTCGGCTCACTCGGTGCAGCTATGGCAGCAAACGACACACCCACAAACGTTACAATTATGAACAATGACGGCGTTACAACAGACAAGCCTCTCTACTTCTTCCTTGAGAGATATATGCAGTCATTCCGTGACGAAATGGTTCAGTTTGTTGATGCTGTTCTCAACGATAAGGCAACACCTACAACAGGTACAGACGGTCTCAACTCAATCCTCGTTGCTCTTGCAGCTAAGAAGAGTGTTCAGGAAGGCAGACCCGTTAAAATTTCAGAAATTTTATAATCACACTGGAGTGTCCCTTCGGGGATACTCCTTAAAGTGTTTATATTGACATTATTCACAAAGGTGAATGAAAGGATTTGATTACATATGAAACTTACAATGGCACAAGCTCTTGTCAAATTCCTTGACAATCAGTATATCTGCTTCGACGGTAAAGAGAGCAAGTTCGTTGACGGTATCTTCGGCATTTTCGGCCACGGCTGTGTCGTCGGTATCGGTCAGGCTCTCGAGCAGGGCGGTCACAGCCTTCGCTATTATCAGGGTCACAACGAGCAGGGTATGGCTCACGCTGCAATTGCTTATGCAAAGCAGATGAAGAGACGCAAGATTATCGCTTGCACTTCATCAATCGGCCCCGGTGCTCTTAATATGGTTACTGCCTGCGGTACTGCTACAGCTAACCGTATCCCTCTTCTCGTGCTTCCCGGCGACACTTTTGCCTGCCGTCAGCCCGATCCTGTTCTTCAGCAGATTGAGCAGTTTGACAGCTGCGCAATTACCGCTAACGATTCCTTTAAGGCAGTTTGTAAATATTGGGACAGAATTAACCGTCCCGAGCAGCTTATGACAGCCTGCATCAATGCAATGCGTGTTCTTACAGACCCTGCCGATACAGGTGCTGTGTGCATTGCAATGCCTCAGGATGTTGAAGCTGAAGCTTTTGACTATCCCGACTACTTCCTTCAGAAGAGAGTCTGGTATATGGACAGAAGAGTACCCTCAGACAGAGAAATCGATGCAGCTTGCGAGCTTATTAAAAACGCTGAAAAGCCTATGATTATCGTAGGCGGCGGTGTTACATATTCAGACAGTGAAAAGGCTGTTCTTGCAATGGCTGAAAAATATAATATCCCCATCGGCGAAACTCAGGCAGGTAAGGGTCAGATTGCATTTGACCATCCTCTTAATATGGGCGGTTGCGGTGTTACAGGCGGTCCTGCTGCCAATGCTATTGCTAAGCAGACAGACCTTGTTATCGCTGTAGGTACCAGACTTACTGACTTTACAACCTGCTCAAAGTGGGGCTTCCACAATCCCGACTGCAAAATGCTTTCAATCAACGTCTGCTCATTCGATGCTTTCAAGATGGATTCAACAGCTGTTATAGCTGATGCTAAGGCTGCTTGCGAGGCTATCACAGCTAAGCTTGACGGCTACACATCTAAGTGGACAAACGAAATTGCAGATGCTAAGAATGCTTATATTGCAGAAATTGATCGTTGCTATGCTGCTGAATCAGATGATCTGCGGTCCCCGAGGACGGCTCGCGGTAGCATCACTGCAGGAGGAGCGGACGACAGCGTTATCCTTGGCTCATCCGGCTCACTTCCTGGCTGTCTTCAGAGAATCTGGAAGACAAAGGCTCCCGATACATATCA
>JAGBSR010000174.1 GCA_017631745.1 Clostridia bacterium
CACATCAAGAGTAGATGCCATCAGAGATATCTGCCTTAAAATAGAAAAAGGTGAGCTTGTGGGCGTTATCGGTCACACAGGCTCAGGTAAGAGCACCCTTATTCAGCACTTCAACGGTCTTTTAAAGGGCAGCAGCGGTGTTGTGATGCTCGAGGGCAAGGACATATGGCAGGATAAAAAGAACATCAGATATGTGCGCTTCAAGGTTGGCATCTGTTTTCAGTACCCCGAATATCAGCTTTTTGAAGAAACAGTATATAAGGACATAGCTTTCGGCCCGAAGAATATGAAGCTCTCAGACGAGGAAATCGATAAGAGAGTAAGAAGCACAATTAAGTTTGTGGGTCTTGATGAAAGCTATCTTGAAAAATCTCCCTTTGAGCTTTCAGGCGGCGAAAAGAGACGAGTTGCCATTGCAGGTGTTATGGCTATGGAGCCTGAAATCTTAATTCTCGACGAGCCCTGCGCAGGTCTTGACCCCAAGGGCAGAGATACAATTCTCGATTTAATCAGACAATATCAGAAAAACACAGACTCAACAGTCCTTGTGGTTTCTCACTCAATGGAGGATATCTCCAAAATCGCAAGCAAGGTCCTTGTTATGAATAAGGGTGAGCTCGCATATTACGACAGTGTGGATGAGGTTTTCTCCCACGCCGACGAGCTTCGCGATATGGGTCTGAATATCCCCGAAATCACACAGATTTTTATCGGACTCAAAGAGGCAGGCTATGATGTGGATGTCAATATCTACACTCAGGAAAAGGCAAAGGCAGAGCTTTTAAAGCTTCTGAAAGGAGGCGAAGGATAATGTCAATGATAAGCGATATCACCATCGGTCAGTATTATAAGGGCGACTCTTTCGTTCACAGACTTGACCCGAGAGCAAAGATTATCCTCACCGTGCTTTTTGTTGTGATGATTTTCATTTGCAAAAACTTTCTTTCTCTTGCATTGGTGCTGGGCGTGATTATCCTTTCTGTTGCAGTTTCAAAGGTGCCGTTTAAGATGTTTGTAAAGTCACTTAAGCCTATTGTGCCCATTGTGCTTTTTACGGCGATAATCAACATTTTTTATATTACAGGCGGTAAGGAGCTCTTATCCTTAGGCTTTATAAAAATCACCGAAAAGGGTGTTTACACGGCAGTGTTTATGGCAATAAGAATTATCTTTCTTATAATCAGCTCATCTCTTCTTACCTATACAACAGTACCCACTCAGCTGACAGATGCCATTGAAAGACTGCTTTCACCTCTTAAGGTTTTCCATATTCCCGTGCATACTCTTGCTATGATGATGACTCTTGCCCTTCGCTTTATTCCCACTCTTATCGAAGAGGTCGAGCGTATTACAAATGCACAGAAAGCAAGAGGTGCGGACTTCGAGTCAGGCTCATTTACAGATAAAATCAAGGCACTTATCCCTATTCTTATCCCTCTTTTCATTTCAGCCTTCAGACGCGCATATGAATTATCCTATGCTATGACCTGCCGCTGTTATACAGGCGGTGAGGGAAGAACAAGAATGAAGCAGATGAAGCTTAAAGCAGGGGATTTCGCAAGCATTCTTGTGTTTGCTGCAGGCATAGCTGCCGTAGTGCTTATCAACACATATGGCGGAGTGAATGTGATATGAATAACTATAAGCTTATTCTCGCCTATGACGGTACCCCTTATCACGGCTGGCAGATGCAGGATAATGCAATCACGATTCAGCAGTGCTTAAGCGATGCCATAGAAAGAATTTTCGGTGAAAAGTGCACCATATACGGCTCAAGCAGAACCGACAAGGGTGTGCACGCCGAGGGCTTCTGCTGCAATTTCAGAAGCGAAAAAGACAGAGACTGCGAAAAAATCGCATACGGACTCAATGCTGTTTTGCCCGAAAGCATATGCGTTCTGGAGTGTCACAAGGTGGGTGAGGATTTCAATGCCCGCTTTGACGCCAGGGGCAAGCAGTATACATACAAAATATGGAACAGCCGAAGAAGAAATCCCTTTCTTCTTGATAAGGCTCTTCATCATCCCGTTCCCATTGATGCTCAGATGCTCAATGAGCAGGCAAAAGACTATATCGGTACCCACGACTTTTCTGCTTTCTGTGCAGCGGGCGGTACCACCGTCAGCAATGTAAGAACAATATTTGATTGCAGTGTTGAGCGTCAGGGTGATATGGTTATCTTCAAGGTAAAGGGTGACGGCTTTCTTTACAATATGGTGCGCATTATGGTGGGTACTCTGCTTGATATCAACTCAGGCAAAATTCAGAAGGGGAGCATCCCCGAAATTATCGAGAGCAGGTCGAGGCTTTCGGCTGGAATTACCGCCAAGGCTCACGGCTTATATCTCAGCGAAGTTTATTATTAAGGCAGGTGAAAATATGGCAGATAAAATCAGATATGTAGGCAATGCAGTCAGAAAAGATAAAGAAAAAAAGAATTTTAAGCGTTTTTTAAGCTTGGCTTTAGCTTTGTTGTTAATAATTGTTTCAGCGGTTGCAGGTCTTAATATCGCAAGAAAAACCGCCTCGGATGCCTACGACGGACAGCAGGAGGGTACAGGCTTTCCCGTATCCTTTTCAACCAACGATATAAGAGATGTCAGAGCTATGGGCAAAACAATGGTGGTGCTGACGAAAAAGTTTGTCACGGGTCTCAGCAGAAGCGGCGACATAGTCTGGGAACAGCCTATATCCTACGGTGACCCTGCCGTTTTCACAAGCGAAAGCTATACTGTGGTATTCGACAGACTTTCAAATAAATATGCCCTTATAGATAAATACGGTGTTATAACCGAAAGAAAAGCGGATATATCCTCGCAGATTTTTAATGCCAAGGTAACCGACAGCGGTAAGGTGCTTCTTGCTCTTAAGAGCGACAGCTCAGCTTCTCTTGTGTGCCTTAAGGATAAAAACGGCGAAGATAAGCTCATCTGGTCCTGCACTCAGGAATATGTGACGGACCTTGCACTTTCATCTGACGGTAAAACTCTTTTCTGCGGCAGTGTGGGCGCTTCCGGCGGTGAAATGTATACCAAGGTGTATGCACTGACTGTTAAAAACGGTGCAGAAAAAAGCTACACACTTCCTTCGTCATCCTATATAGCTCTCAATGCCGTATCGGGAAACAAGTTCAATCTTATCACAAACAAGGGCTTATATGTCTTTGATTCATCAAAGGAAGAAATGCTCATAGGCTCTTCTCTTTTCAATTCGAAACTCATATACCTTTCTTCAGATGCAAAGGGCAATGTTGCCGCTGTAACAGACAGCACGGGCAATATCTCTCAGAGCACTCTCACTGTGTATTCAGGCAAAGCAGAGGCTGAGTATTCCCTTTCACTTGAAAACGGTATTGAAGATATTTTTGTAGATAAAGGCGAAGCTTTGATTCTTTACTCAGACTACATAATAAGTGTAAAGAACGGTGAAATTCACAAAAAGCTTTTCTTTGAAAATAAAGCTGCAGGCGTAATCAAGATTGCAAATCAGGTTTACTGTTACAGCTTAGGGGGTGTAGAAAAAGCAAGGTCTAAATAAAACTTGTATTAATCGGAATAATGTGTTATAATATCTGACACGTTTTTTCAGGAGGACATTTATGGAATATATTCTAGATATAATTATAATACTTATCTTTGGCGTTATCGTTATATCGTCAATGAGAAAAGGTTTTTTCAAAAGCCTTTTTGAACTGGCGGGCACACTTATTTCGCTTCTGATTTCCAGAGCCTTATCGGCAGGCTTAGCACCGGGCGTTTTCGATACCTTCATCAGAAAGGGCGCAGAAGGCTATCTTGCATCAAGTCTCGGTGATATCGGTACCAAGGACTATGTGACTCAGGCACAGGAATCTCTCAATGCAATTCCCGAAGCCTTAAACGGAATAATGAGTCTTATGGGCATCGATAAGCAGGCAATGCTCGAAAAAATTCAGGGTGCAGACCTTGGCGGAGCGAACCTTGTTGAAAGCCTTATGACAAATGTGGTTGAGCCTGTAGCTACAGCTGTAGTGCAGTTTATACTTTTTGTCATTCTTGCAGTTGCAGTCGGCTTTATTCTCAAGGTTGTTGTCAGACTTCTTGACGGCATCATCAAAAAGCTTCCTGCAGTCAAGCAACTCAACAAAGGGCTCGGCGCAGTGTTCGGCGTGCTTCGCGGAATTATCGTAGTTGCCGTAATTTCAATGCTTCTCGGCATTATCGCTTCATTCATCGGCAACGAAGAATTCATTGAGCTTGTAAATAATTCAGTCATCGTTGATGCCTTCCGAAATGCGATTTCGGTTATCAGCGGTGCTAATGTATAAAAGAAAGGACTATTAACATGAAAGATTTATTCAAAGGCAGTTTAACCATTCCCAACTTAATCTCAGTAATCAGAATTTTACTTATCCCCGTATTCGGATATCTTTTCTATAACGACGAAAAGATCCTTGCAGTTGTTATCCTTGCAGTTTCAGGTCTTACAGATATGTTTGACGGCAAGATCGCAAGAAAGTTCAATCAGATCAGTGCTCTTGGCAAGGTGCTCGACCCTGTTGCTGATAAGCTTACACAGATTACTATCGCAGTAATGCTCTTCATCGATTTCAAGACAGCATCTAACCCCATTATCAATGCTCTCGGCTGGGTATTCCTTGTGTTCCTTATCAAAGAGGCTGTTATGATTGTCGGCGGTCTTATTATGCTTCTTCTTAACATCCGTCCCGGTGCAGCTGAATTCTGGGGCAAGGCCGCAACAGTTGTTTTCTATGTAGGTATGGTAATCATCATCGCTGTAGGTCCCGAGGTAGGCGCACTCAACGATATTCTCGGCTTCCAGCTTCCCAATGTTATCACAGGCATAATTGTTGTTCTTTGTGCAATTATGACCATTGCTGCTTTTGCAAGCTATATGCCCGAAACCTTCAGACAGTTCAAGGAATATTTCGACAATAAAAAGGCGGCTAAAAACAATAAATAATTAGGAGTACACAATGAAAAAAGTGACTTGCAGCAGGTGCAAAAAGCGCCCTGCGGTGATATTTATTTCAAAGATAATAGACGGTAAAACCGTACCTGAAGGACTCTGCCTGAACTGCGCTATGGAAATGAACATCGGCCCTATCAAGCAGATGATGGACAGTATGGGTATTACCGAGGAAGATGTTGATGCAATCAGCGAGCAGTTCACTCAGATGTTCCCTGACAGCGACGAGGACGGCTCTTTTGAAAGCGGCGGCTCTCCCACAATGCCTTTCCTGCAGGGGCTTTTCGGCGATTTGCAAAACAGTCTTATCCCCAAAAACGATAAGAACGATGAGGTAAAAGAAACATCCTCCAAGGTGACATCGGGCCCTGCAAACAAAAAGGATAAAAAGGCGAAAGAGAAGAAAAGGAAGTTCCTTTCTCTTTATTGCACAGACCTTACAGCAAAAGCCCGTGAGGGTAAAATTGACAATATCATCGGCAGAGAAAAGGAGCTTTCACGAACAATTCAGATTCTCTGCAGACGCTCGAAGAATGACCCCTGTCTTATCGGTGAGCCCGGTGTAGGTAAAACTGCAATCGCAGAGGGTCTTGCCCTTAAGATTGTCAGAAACGAAGTGCCCGCAAAGCTGGCTGATAAAGAGATACATCTTCTCGACCTTACAGCTCTTGTTGCAGGTACTCAGTTCAGAGGTCAGTTTGAATCCCGTATCAAGAGCCTTGTTGACGAGGTGAAAGATAACGGCAACATTATTCTTTTCATCGACGAGGTGCACAATCTTGTGGGTACAGGCGACGCTGAAGGCTCAATGAATGCGGCAAACATTTTAAAGCCTGCACTTTCAAGAGGCGAGATTCAGGTTGTGGGTGCCACAACATTCACCGAGTACAGAAAGCACATCGAAAAGGATGCTGCACTTGAAAGACGCTTCCAGCCTATTAAGGTTGAGGAGCCCTCCATCGAGGATGCCACTGAGATTCTTCTTGGCATTAAAGGCTATTACGAGACCTTCCACAGAGTAAGAATCAGCGATGCGCTTGTTAAAAAGGCAGTTGTTCTCTCTGAAAGATATATCACAGACAGATTTTTACCCGACAAGGCTATCGACCTTTTGGATGAGGCGTGCACTCATGCAAATCTTCGCAACAAGGCTATCAGCGACCTTGAAATCAGCGAAAAGAAGCTCACAGAGCTCAAGGCTGACGAAGAGGAGCTTATGAACAATACCGAAGAAATGGACTATGAGGCCATTGCAAAGCTCAAGAGTGATATCGTAAAGGTTGAGGCAGATATCGAGGCATATGTCCCCTTAGCAGAGGATAACGCCGTAACCGAAGGCGACATTGCCAAGGTTATTGAGCTCTGGACAGGTATCCCCTCAAGCAAGATTATTGAAAGTGACCTCAAGAAGCTTGCAGGTATGGAGGATTCTCTTAAGAAAAAGGTTATCGGTCAGGATGAGGCTATCCACGCTATCAGCGGTGCCATCAAGCGCAGCCGTGTGCAGGTAAGCCCCAGAAGAAGACCTGCTTCATTTATATTTGTCGGCCCCACAGGTGTGGGTAAAACCGAGCTTGTTAAACAGCTCTCAACTGAACTTTTCTCCACTCCCGAAACTCTTATCAGACTTGATATGAGCGAGTTTATGGAAAAGCACAGTGTATCAAGAATCATCGGCTCACCTCCGGGTTATGTGGGCTATGACGAGGCAGGTCAGCTGACAGAAAAGGTAAGAAGAAAGCCCTACAGTGTAATTCTCTTTGACGAGATTGAAAAGGCTCACCCCGATGTTATGAACATTCTTCTTCAGATTCTTGACGAGGGAAGAATTACCGATGCACAGGGCAGAACAGTCAACTTCGAAAACACTGTTATTGTTATGACATCAAATGCAGGTAGTGAGCGCAAGGGTGGCGTACTCGGCTTCGGTAAGGAGCAGGGCGATGCTACACGTGAAAAGGTTATGAAGGCTCTCGGCGATTTCCTCAGACCTGAGTTCCTCGGCAGAGTTGATGAGATAGCTGTCTTCAACAGCCTTACAGTTGAAGATTACGAAAAGATTTCAGCACTTCTTCTTGATGAGCTCGTGTGCGCACTCAAGGAAAAAGATATTGCCTTTAAATATACCTGCGATGTTCCCGTGTACCTTGCCAAAAAGGGTCACGGCGGTGCGAGGGGAGCAAGAGATCTTCGCAACCTCATCCGCAAGGAAATTGAGGACGAAATTGCAAATATCATCATTGATAATGCAGACACAGGCGTAGATGCTATTGCCGCTGAAATCAAGGATGAAAAGATTGGATTTTCACATCTTTAAAATTAATCGCAAAAATTCAAAAATAATTGAAAAAAGACTTGACATTGCAGCGGTGATTGTGTATAATAATCACCGTTGCAGTGAAGATGCGGGTGTAGTTCAATGGTAGAATCCCAGCCTTCCAAGCTGGTCGTGTGGGTTCGATTCCCATCACCCGCTCCAGCATTTTTAAGTTAATATGCGCTTTTAGCTCAGCTGGATAGAGCAACTGCCTTCTAAGCAGTAGGTCGGGGGTTCGAGTCCCTCAAAGCGCGCCATTTGTGGTGGATATAGCTCAGTTGGTTAGAGTGCCAGGTTGTGGCCCTGGAGGTCGTCGGTTCGAATCCGATTATCCACCCCATTTTTTTATACCCAAAATAGGTGGAACTGCCGAAAAATTTAATATAGGGGTGTCGTCAAGCGGTAAGACACAACACTTTGACTGTTGCATTCGTAGGTTCGAATCCTGCCACCCCTGCCAGAAAAAATGACGGTACCCTTGCGGTGCCGTTATTTTTTTTCTCGATAAGTTTATGGTAAAGTGGGCAGGATTCGAAGTAGGAGCGGTAGTGAATGAAGCTCCGGTGGAGCTTCAGAGCCGCGAATGACCGAAGCCGCGTTGCGCGGCAAGAATCGAATCCTGCCACCCCTGCCAAACGAAAATCCGTTCACGTTAGTGGGCGGATTTTTGTTTGTATTATTCATTATTCAATATTCATTTTTCGTTATTCATTATTGCAGAACGGATTTTCGAATGAATAATGAATCCGCTTCGCTGATGAATAATTAATAATGAATAATTGTGGGCGGGACACCCGCACCCGATTAGAAAAGCATAATTTTATATTTGTTGCTCTTTTAACCTGCAAATGCCCAAAAAAATTAAAGCACCGTTTATTTTTTTGATGCATTTTGTGCGGCATAATCAAAGCTGCATTTTCTTGACTTTTTTACCTTGTTATAATATAATTTATTATTATAAGAGAAATTTATTTTGCAAAGCAACCAATGTTGACTCTTCAACGGAAAAAGTATGTGCAATATAGTCTTTTATCTTCACACATCCATATCGTTCTATGCAATGCAGGATACGGCACGGAAAAATAACACAGTTTCAGGAGGAACAATATATGAACAACAAGATGACCACTTTTCTCAAAGAGCTGATAATTATATTCACAATTATCGCAACAAGCATTTCCTCGCTTTTCGGCATGTCGGGCGACCCTCTTACACCGCCTGACAGCAATTATCCCTTAGGCGAGGCTTTGCAGGTTTCAGAGAAAAATCTCGACTGGCCCGAGGATCAGATTTTTCCCTATTTTGCAGAGCCTGAAGAGGAGCTTATAGCTTTCCCCGATAACATTCTCAGCCATAGGGAAATGGTGGCTCTTGCAA
>JAGBSR010000175.1 GCA_017631745.1 Clostridia bacterium
ATATTCGGAGTGATTACCCTCAAGAGCGTCCCATATAGCTTTGTTCAGTTTTGAACTGCGGTCATACAAAAGAAAATCGTCACCTTTTATATCTTTGTTGAGATTAAAAATCTTTTTTGCTGCCTGATTCATACTCAGCACCATAGCATGTTCATCAAGAAGAATAGGACCTTCGTTCATAGATGCTACAATCTGCTCGAATTCATCAGACTTTCTTCGAATTGATTCCATCTGACTTTTAATTTGCTTGTGCTGTTTCTTAAGCTTTGTCAGTATCGGTGCAAGCTCCTCATAAGCTACATTATCGGCAGGGTGTTCCAGGTCAAGCTTCATAAGAGGATCTGTAACCTGTTTTGCCATTGCAAGTGAAAGTATAATCGCAACAACAGTTGCAACAAGAATAATGGCAAAAATAGCAGGTATCATCCCAAAAATCAGAGCACCTATTGTTAGCTGACTTACAGAGATACGAAGAACATCACCATTTTCAAGCAGCACAGCTTCATAATAAGTTTTTTTAGTCAATGTGTCTGAGTTTCTTGAACTGCTACCTTCACCTGTTTCAAGAGCCTCGATAATTTCTTCTCTGTCAGCATGATTCTCCATTTCAGCGGCATTGGCTTCGGTATCATAAAGCACAGTACCGTCAGCATCAACAATAGTAAAACGGAATACGGTAGAGTCAAAATTTTCAAAATATTCAACTCCAACCTCATTTACTGTATCAGCAACAAGAGAAAGCTCTGCTTTAAGCTGATTTATCTGCGAATCGTTGAAATAGTCGTAAAGGAAGCTTGTTGCAATACCGATACTTGCAAGAAGAACAACAAGAGCAACCGTAAAGATAGAGCGAAATATCTTTTTTGTCATATCTCATTCTCCAATCTGTAGCCGACTCCGATTACTGTTTCAATCTGACCGCCACAGCTACCTAGCTTTTGGCGGAGAGTCTTGATATGCATATCAACAGTACGGGTTTCACCCACATAATCAACGCCCCATATTTCACTCATAAGTTTATCTCTTGAAAATACTATGCCGGGATTTTTGATAAATAGTTTGAGCATTTTAAATTCCTTATGAGTAAGCTCAACCTTTTTACCATTCGCAATTACCTTGTGCTCTTTTTCGTTAAGCGTAATGCCACCAACAGTAATATTATCTGAAGAAGCCTCTCTTACACTGCGACGAAGTACGGCATTTACACGGGCAACCATTTCCATAACACCGAAGGGCTTGACAAGATAATCGTCAGCACCTGAATTAAGCCCGCTGATTTTATCCATCTCAGTACCCTTGGCAGTGGCCATAATAACGGGAATATCTTTATATGAAGGCTCCAAGCGGAGTCTTTTCAGCACCTCGATACCGTCAAGCTCAGGCATCATAATATCAAGAATAATGAGCTCTGGAATTTCATATTTAAGTGCTTCAAGCATAGAAATACCGTCAGCAAAACCACGAGCCTTAAAGCCTGTCTGCTCTAATGTATAAACCTCTATCTCACGTATTGTGCTGTCATCATCAACACACCATATCATAATTAACCCTCCCTTACGGATGCTTTTAAGATTATATTATATATTTCATTCATTTTCAATCGGTTAGCTTTTATTTATACAAATGAAAGGTACTTTTTGGTGTACGCTGTATACATAGATCTGTATACAGGGTTGTCACTGCGAAGAGTTTTAAGTGATTCGTGAAGATTCATATTCTGCTCCTTAGTATCAATTACACAACCTGCGATATTTGAACAGTGGTCAGAAACTCTTTCCATATTGGTGATAAGGTCACTCCATACAAAGCCTGCTTCAATACTGCATTCACCCACACGAAGACGGTCGATATGACGGGTACGAAGAAGCTCCTTCATTCTGTCGATAACCTGCTCAAGAGGTTCAACGAGCATTGCCTGCTGTGTATCCTCATTGATGAATGAGAGATAGGACATTTCAACAATTTCAGCTGTTGCACTTGAAAGTGAATCCATTTCTGCTTTTGCACCATCTGAGAAAACAATACCCTTGTCACGCATTTCCTCTGCTGATTCAAGAATGTTTACGGCGTGGTCGGAAATTCTTTCAAAGTCACCGATTGCTTTAAGAAGCATAGATGCAAGAGTACCCTCTATTTCATTAAGCTGTTTGGTACTGAGCTTAATAAGGTAAGTACCGATAACATCTTCAAGGTGGTCGGTTTTGTCTTCAATTTCACGGATCTTTTTAGCCTTATCCTTATCGTATACAGTAAGACATTCAATACTGCTCTGAAGAGCACCTGTTGCATATTCAGCCATTTCACAAGTAAGTTTATGAGCACACTCAAGAGCAATTGCAGGAGTAACGAGAAGTCTGTCATCAAGCTCTGCAGTCTTAACATCCTTATCGCCGTCAGGAATAAGCTTGTATGCAAGCTTTTCAAGAAGACCTGACATAGGAAGAAGAAGCAAGGTACAGATAAGATTAAACAACGAGTGAGCAGTTGCAATACCTGCGTGAGTTGCTGACTCATCAAGTAAAGTGGGAGTAAATACAGATTTGACAATTGAGAAAGCACCAATACATACAACCGTACCGATTACATTAAATGAAAGATGCACAAGAGCTGCTCTTCTTGCATTCTTGGTTGTACCTACTGATGAAAGCAAAGCGGTGATACAGGTACCGATATTCTGACCCATAATAATGGGTATTGCCGCACCGAAAGAAACTGCACCCGTTGCCGCAAGTGCCTGAAGAATACCTACAGAAGCAGAGCTTGACTGAATAACTGCAGTAAGCACAGCACCTACAAGAACACCGAGAATGGGATTCTTGAACATAATGAACATATCCTGGAAGGCAGGGATATCACGAAGACCTGAAACGGCATCGGACATAGTATCCATACCGAACATAAGGGTTGCAAAGCCGAGAAGAATTACACCGATATCCTTTTTCTTGTTGCTCTTTGTAAACATTGCGAAGATGATACCGATAAGAGCAAGAACAGGTGTGAAAGATGTGGGCTTGAGCAATTTCAGGAACATATTACTGCCTGAAATACCGCTAAGGCTTAAAATCCAGGCTGTAACTGTTGTACCGATATTGGCACCCATAATTACATGGATTGCCTGCTTGAGAGTCATAAGCTTTGAGTTAACGAAGCCTACAACCATAACTGTTGTTGCTGATGAGCTCTGAATGACTGCGGTTACGCCGAGACCTGTCATCAGTCCTGCGAATTTACCAGTTGTAAGCTTACCTATCATATGCTCAAGCTTACTGCCTGCACTTCTTTCAAGGGCATCACCCATAAGGTTCATACCGAAAAGGAAAAGACACAGACCGCCGATGAGAGTTAACACGTCAAAAATATCCATTTGATACATCCTCCGAATTATAAATTAAATTATTATTTTTACATTGTATCTATAGTTTATATCTGACGGGTAAAATTCAAAAGCACACTGATGTAAAATCCGTGTAAAATCTTAACATCATACACTTCTGAAGACAAAACGAAAAACTCCGCCCTCACAACAAGGGCAGAGTTCTTTTTCATTTGCAGTTTTTATCAAACGCAGGGTTAAAGGCATAGAAGTTCTTTTCGTTCATCTTGTCAGTTGCAATGCGAAGTCCCTCACCAAAACGCTGATAATGCACAACCTCTCTTGCACGAAGGAACTTGATAACATCTCTGACATCGGGGTCGTCAACAAGACGCAAAATGTTGTCATAAGTCGTTCTAGCCTTTTGCTCAGCAGCCATATTTTCGTGAAGGTCTGTAATTACATCGCCCTTTGACTGCAGGTATGCTGCCGTGAAGGGTACACCTGCTGCTGAAGCGGGATAAACACCTGTTGTGTGGTCAACGAAGTATGCATCGAAGCCGCCCTTTTTGATATCTTCAATGGAAAGGTTTCTTGTCAGCTGATAGACAAGAGTGCCTATCATTTCGAGGTGACCGAGTTCTTCTGTGCCTATAGATGTTTTAAAATGGTTATCTCGTTCAGTTTAAACACAAAAAAATGCACCTCCGAAGAGGTGCATTTAATCTTAATAGTGAGCTACGCCGCATTCACAAATGGGATTGATTTTGAAGAGCTTTGAGAAGAATTTAACTATCTTCCAGATAAAGCCGATAAATCCGCCCTTGTGACAAAGATGGTCACACACTTCGTCTGTGGGTTCGTCAGGTGTGTCGGGTGTGGGTTCTTCGGGAGCGGGCTTTTCAAATTCGTGTCCGCAGCCGTTATCACACTTATAGTCACCGTCTGCATCTGTGTGAGTGAGCATGGTACCTTCAGCTGTAACTATATCTGTTGCACCACAATTGTGATCGCAAGCTGCTGTCTTTGTACCGTCAGCAGTGCAGGTTGCATCTTCGTTGTAGGTATATTCACTGAATGAGTGCTTGAGTGCATCAATTGCTCTTTCATCTGTTTCGTTACAGCCGTTATCACAAATAGCTACTTCCTTACCCTCAACACCGCAAGCAGGAGCATCAACTACTTCGTACTTTGTGAAGGAGTGTCTGAGAGCTTCGATTTCTTTTTCATCAGTTGCACCGCAACCGTTGTCACAAGCTGCAACTTCCTTACCTGCCTTACCACAAGCAGGAGCTTCGACTACTTCGTACTTTGTGAAGGAGTGTCTGAGAGCTTCGATAGCCTTTTCGTCTGTTGCACCGCAACCGTTGTCACAATAAGCTACTTCCTTACCTTCTACACCGCACTTTGCTTCTTCTGTTACTTCGTACTTTGTAAAGGTGTGAGTGAGAGCTGAATTTTCAACCTCTCTTGTAAGAACCTTGCCGCAGGAACTGCAGGTTGCTGATTCAACAGCATTCTTTCCGCACTTTGCTTCTTCGGTCAGTTCATATCTGGGTCCGCCATGGTAACCGTTAAAGCAGCTTTCTGCCGCAGTGAAAATATTATATACGCTTCTTTCAAGACCTTCAAGGTCTGCAGCAGATGTATCGGGATCAGCCTTCAGCTTTTCAATATCTGACTTGATTTGTTCAAGCTTTGCCTTTCTTTCGTCTGTGAGGTATTCATCAGCGAACTTTTCTTCGATTTCAGCAATAGTCTCATCAATATGTGTGTAGTCAGCCTTAACTGCAGTGCCGTCTGCGATGCCTTCTTCAACTACCTCAATAAACCCGCTAATCTGTCTTATCATCTGGCTGACAGTATCTTCTTCACCTTTGATAAAACGGTGGTTTTCATCCAAACTAAAGAAATTAATTACATTATTAACCTCTTGCATCATACTGTCTGTAAGGTTTTCATCAAGATAACCCTTAACCTTTTCGAGCAGTTCTTTAAATTCCGCATAGTTAGAGGCTCTTTCTACGAGCTCAATCTTTGTATCTTTACAGATTGAGCAAGTGTAAGTGTAACAACCTTCTTCTGTCCTGGTAGGTCTTGTAAATGCACCTTCACCCCATTCGTGAGCACATTCATAGCCGCAGACATCACATACACCGTCGGTATATTTTTCGTGAGGACATTCGTAGCCGCAGTAACACTTATCTTCTGTTAAGGTGTGGGCATCTTCTTCTGCTATATCACCACAGGAGCATTCCTTCCAGTGCTTTTCGCTGTCATATTTCCACTCGCCTGTAAAGTCGCAGGTATGAATAACTACGCCGCAGATTCCACAGATTTTACCGGTCTGGTCCGCATGGTCACATACAGCATCGCAGCTTTCCTTTGCACAAATGCCGCTGCCGTCTGACCAGTCATGGTCATCAATATTCACTGTTACGGAGCTTTCGAAGGTGTACAACGGATTTGTATCCCAGTTACAGGGAACGTTTACAACAGACAGCTGCGGACAATCCATGAACGCATCTTCGCCGATTTCGGTGACACTGTCAGGAATAGTTACATCCATAAGGCTTCCGTTCCATGCGAATGCTTCCATGCCAATAGTTTTAACGCCCTGAGAAATAATTACAGTGGTCAGATTATAGCATCCGACGAATGCATACTCACCGATAGTTGTAACATTACCGGGAATATTGACCTCGGTAAGATAAGAATCGGAAAATACATAGTCACCAATTTTTGTCATCGTTTCAGGAAGCTCAATAGAGGTCAGCTTAAAGCAACCGCTGAGCATATAGTCGCCCATTTCAGTAATACTGCCCGGGAGATTGAGAACTTCAAGATTTCCACAAAACCAAAAAGCATAGTCTCCGATAGTTGTCACACCTTCAGAAAGTGTGATAGCTTTGATTTTTGTATTCTCCCAAAATGCATACTCAGCAATAGTAGTCACACCGGCAGGAGTAGTAAATTCGGCATCATCCTTGCCGCAGGGATATCTTACCAGAACGGTGCCGTCACCGTTATACAGTACACCGTCTATATCCTTGTAAGCGGTGTTGCCTTCATCCACAAATATGTCGGTCAGAGACGGACAACTTGCAAAGGTGTTTTTTTCCAGTTCAGTCACACCGGCAGGCAGAGTAATCTGCTTTAAAGCTGAACAGTTATGGAATATATTAGAATCTAAACTTCTCAGACAACTATCCTCAGCAAAAGTTACTGACGCCAGCTTATTGCAATTTGCAAAAGCACAATATCCCATGGTCTCCACAGAGGCAGGGACAGTGACAGCTTCAATCTTATTAAAGCCGTGAAATACCGTTTCGCCGATTCCGGTCACGCCCTCGGAAATAATCAGAGAAGTTACATTATCACTGATGTCATTCCACGGTCTGTCCATATAAGTATTATAATCAGCCGTCGCGCCGCTGCCGACAACAGCAAAAGTGCCGTTGGTTTCGTCATAGGTCCAGATAACACTCTGCTCGCCGCCTTCGTTGGTGGCCGCACCGCAATATCCGCCGGCAATACCACAGACAGTACACTTACCGTCTGCAAAAATATGACCTGTTTCTTCTGCTATATCACCGCAGGAGCATTCCTTCCAGTGCTTTTCGCTGTCATATTTCCATTCACCGCTGAAATCGCAGGTGTGGAATGATTTACCACAGATGTCACAAACATTGTCCGTAATGCTTTCGTGCTCGCATTCTACACGGCAGATTTCACACTTGCCGTCAGCCCATGAATGAGCGTGTGCTTTATAAAGTGACAGCTCGCTGAGCTGGAAGAGAGGATTATTCCACTCGCCCCAATTTACGTCTACGTAATACTCATCACGAACCATATGTATCTCAAGCTTGAAATATGAATAAGCTTCATCGGCTGAATAAATGTAAAAGCTTTCAGTTGCATTTCTTTCCTGTGTAAGATTTTCGTCGGTACGCTCATCGATGAGAGTCCAGCTTTCACCATCATCAGAGCCGTAAAGCTTCCAGGATTTCGGGTCTCTTTGCGATTCGTCGTTAGCTGTTACAAAATCGTATTTTGCAACGCAAATTTCACTGCCATCAGCAGTTTTGAATTCAACTGTATAATAGTCACAGCCTTCACTGAATATAGTGTCACCGAACTTTATGCAAAGCTTGTTAAAGTTGTTTCCGTCAAAGAGATTTTCGGGCTCCTCATCTGTGAAAGCAGTATAAATATCGTTAGGATAAGCATAATCGTCAACGTACTCAAGTTCAACCTTTACGCCGGCGTCCATATATTTTTCACAGATATCGCAGAACGAATCCTCATCCTTGTCAACGCACCTGCTGTTTTTACCGCAGATGTCACATTCGTGGTTTTTATCAGTGTCAGTATATTCACTTAAAACTTTACCGCAAATATCACAATTATGATCATTATCTTCGTCAGCACACTGGCTAAATTCTTCGCCGCCGAAATCACAAATATGGTCATTATCAGCGTCAACACAAGCCAATTCTTCATTTCCGACATCGCAGATGTGATCCTTATTTTCATCAGCACAATAAATAGTCCCGCC